>DAOMFH010000308.1:0-3191 GCA_035429705.1 Actinomycetota bacterium | reverse complement strand
CAACTTCCTCAACCGTGCAGCAGTCGCGGTCGGACTGGCAACCGTGCGACAGTCGCGGCGGTGGTGTGGCGCTGATGGGGCCGCGGCGGACCCCCCCGGGTCGTGATTGTTGCGGCGTTGGGGGTTTTCCTTGATCAACTTCCTCAACCGTGCAGCAGTCGCGGTCGGACTGACCACCGTGCGACAGTCGCGGTCGTGGTGTGGCGCTGATCACGCGCGGCGGACCCCCAGGGTCGTGATTGTTGCGGCGTTGGGGCGTGCCGGGTCCAACCCAATGCGGCGTTTGGGGTTTGGTCGCTCCACGCCTGTTGGAGCGTTGGGCGCGGGCCTGCCAGATCGACAACCGCGCGGTCGCAACGCCGGCCCGATCAACCCCCGCGACCATCCCGCCCGGCCCGGCAGAACCTCACAGATCGACAGCGAAGTACTGCGTCTCCAGGAACTCGTGGATGCCAGCGAAGCCGCCCTCGCGCCCCAGCCCCGATTCCTTCATGCCGCCGAAGGGTGCGGCCGGGTCCGAAGCGATCCCGCGATTCACAGCCACCATGCCGGACTCCATCTGCCGGGCCACCTTCACCCCGGTGCCGGGGTCGGCGGCGTAGACGTAGGAGATCAGCCCGAACTCGGTGTCGTTGGCCATGCGCACGGCTTCCTCAGTGCTGGTCACCGGCACGATCGGGGCAACAGGGCCGAAGATCTCGTTGCGGGTCAGCGTGGATCCATGGGCGACGTTGCGCACGACGGTGGGCGCCACGAAGGCCCCGCCGGTCGGGGCGGTCTGCGCGGGGGTCACATCGACCCCTTCACCGGCCGCCACGTCGAGCAGGGCCAGAATCTTGTCCCGCTCCCCGTCGGAGACCATGGCGCCGAGGTCGGTGGTGCGGTCCACGCCGGGGCCGATCTTCAGCCCGGCGAAGGCCTGCTGCATCCCGTCGGTGAACGGCGCCACCAGCGACTCGTGCACGTAGAACCGATTGGCCGCCGTGCAGGCCGAGCCGCCGTTGCGCATCTTCGCGACCATCGCCCCAGCGACGGCGGCGTCCACATCTGCGCCCTCCAACACCAGGAAGGGGGCGTTGCCGCCCAGTTCCATGCTCGACGGCAGCACCCGCTCGGAGGTCTGCTTGAGCAGGGACTTGCCCACCCAGGTGGAACCGGTGAACGACAAGGTGGCCACCCGGGGGTCGGCCAGGATCGCGGAAGACACCTCGCCGGCGTGCGTCGTGGTGATCACGTTGACCACCCCGGCCGGAGCGCCCGCCCTACGCATCACGTCGCCGATCCACAGGGCGGTCAGGGGCGTCTCCCGGGCGGGTTTGAGCACGCAGGTGCAGCCCGCCGCCAGCGCCGGGGCGATCTTGCGGGTGGCCATCGCGGCGGGGAAGTTCCAGGGGGTGATCATGTATGCCACACCCAGCGGGCGGTGGTCGGTGATGATCGTCTTGTCGCGGGCGGGGGCGTAGCGGAATCCGCCTTCGATCCGTGCGGCCTCCTCGGAGAACCAGCGGAAGAACTCCGCGGCGTAGATCGTCTCACCCATGGCGTCGCGCCAGGCCTTGCCGTTCTCCAGGGCGATCAGTCGCGCGCAGGTCTCGGCCTCGGCGGTCATGATCTCGAAGGCCTTGCGCAGCACCTCGGCGCGTTGCCGGGGTGGTGTCTGCGACCACGTGCCGAAGGCGTCGCGGGCGGCCCCGACGGCGGCCAGTCCCTCGGCTACGGAGGCGTCGGCCACCTCGGCCAGGACGCTGTAGTCGGAGGGGTCGTGCACCTCGAAGTGCTCGGCCCCCGGGTGCCATTCGCCGGCGATGAGCAGACCGGTCGGGGTTGTGATGTCCGTCATGGTTCACCTCGGAAGGAATCGAATGTGGTTCGAACGTATCGCGGAATCGGAGGTGCCTGCCCGGGAAGCGCCGACCGTGAGCCATGACCGGGTGGACTTTGTGTTCAGCCTTCGACGTCGAGCCGTCCTGCTGGAACTAGAGTCCAATCTGTGGACCATCCAGTAGCCATCGTTCTGGCCGCGGGTCTCGGGACCCGCATGAAATCGACCAAGGCCAAGGTGCTGCACGAGGTCGCGGGGGAGCCGTTGCTCGGACACGTCCTGCGATCTCTGCGCCAGGCCGGCATCGACGACGTCATCGTGGTCGTCGGGCACCAGCGGGAGGCGGTCGCAGAGTATCTGCACACCGTGGCGCCGAACGCCCGCACTGCCGTGCAGCCCGAGATGCGGGGGACCGGGGACGCGGTCAAACACGCCTTGCCGGACGTTCCCCAGGAGGCCGGCACCGTGATGGTGCTCGCCGGCGACACCCCGCTGCTGACCGGCGACACCCTGCGCGATCTGCTCGACCGGCATGCGGGCTCCGGGGCGGCCGCGACCGTGCTGACCGCTCGCCTGGGCGACCCGACCGGGTACGGCCGGATCGTGCGCGCCGGCGCCCAGGTGCGCCGGATCGTCGAGCACAAGGACGCCACCGAATCCGAGCGGGAGATCGACGAGATCAACAGCGGCCTCTACCTGTTCGACGCCGAGGCCCTGCGGGAGGGCCTCACGCAGTTGACCAGTCATAACGCGCAGGGCGAGGAGTACCTCACCGACGTGATCGGCTGGCTGGTCGACCAGGGCCGGCCGGTCGCCGCCCATCTCACCGACGACCCCGATGAGATCCACGGGATCAATGACCGGGTCCAGCTGGCGGCCGCGGGCGCCGTGCTGCGGCAACGGGTGGCTGAACGCTGGATGCGGGCCGGGGTCGGCATCGAGGATCCGGCCACCACCTGGATCGAGGCGGACGTTGTGCTCGAGCCGGATGCGGTGATCCTGCGCAACACCCACCTGTCCGGCGCCACCCGGATCGCAGCCGGGGCGGTGGTGGGCCCGGACACCACACTGGTCGACACCGCCGTCGGCGAGGGTGCCACGGTGCTCAAGAGCCATGTGCTGGCCGCGGAGATCGGCCCGGGGGCGACCGTCGGGCCGTTCACGTACCTGCGCCCGGGAACCCGCCTGCTGGCTGCCAGCAAGGCGGGCGCCTTCGTGGAGATCAAGAACTCCCAGGTCGGCGAGGGTGCGAAGGTCCCGCACCTGTCCTACGTGGGGGATGCCGAGATCGGCGAGGGCACCAATATCGGGGCAGCCACCGTGTTCGTCAACTACGACGGCGTGGCCAAGCACCGGACCGTGATCGGCC
>DAOMFH010000307.1:0-3210 GCA_035429705.1 Actinomycetota bacterium | reverse complement strand
ACCTCGGCGCGCAACAACTGCCTGTTCTGCGTGGTCGCGCACGGCGCGATCCTGCGGGTCCTGACCCAGAACCCGCGGATCGCCGACCAGGTGGTCGCCAATCCCAACCACGCGGAACTCGACGACCGGCAGCGGGCCATCCTCACCTTCGCCTTCCGCATCCAGGACGACGCCAACGGGCTGACGGACGAGGACTTCGACGCGTTCAAAGCACATGGCTTCGACGACGAGGACGCCTGGGACGTGGGCGCCGTCGTCGCGTTCTTCGGCCTGTCCAACCGGATGGCCGGGTTCGGGGCACTGCGCCCGAATGAGGAGTTCTACCTCATGGGACGGGTGCCCCGGGAGATGATGGGGCAACTGCTCGGGGGTCAATGACCGGTCCCGGACGCCTATCCTCGGGGGATGCGCATCGGTCTGGTCCTCGGGGGCGGGGGACTCACGGGAACCGCCTTCCACGCCGGGGTCCTCACGGCCCTGGCCGAGCACTTCGATGCCCGCGAGGCGGAAGTGATCGTGGGGACGTCGGCGGGCTCGACGGCAGCCGCGTTGATGCGCGCGGGTTTCCCGCCCTCGGACTACGTGGCGAGGATGACCGGGGCGGCCCTGTCCCCGGAGGGGGAGGCGGTGCTCGGCTCGATGCCGCCGCTGTCGGATCCGGGGGACTCCAGCGACGGGACCCGGCGGCCGGCGTCGCCCGGTCTGCTGCGCGCGGTGCTTCGCCGGCCCTGGCGCTACCGGCCGGGGGTGGCGGTCGCGGCCGCACTGCCGCAGGGGACCCGGCCGATCGATCCGGGTGCTGCCCGGCTGAGCACTCTGTTCGACACCTGGCCCACCCGGCCGATGTGGCTGGTCGCAGTCGACCTCGATTCCGGCCGGCGGGTGGTCTTCGGCTGGGATGCCACGGCATCGGTCGGGGACGCGGTCGCGGCCTCTTGCGCGGTGCCCGGGTACTTCGAGCCGGTGCTGATCGACGGCCGGCGGTATGTGGACGGTGGGGCCTATTCGATGCTCAGCGCCGATCTGCTGGCCGACCGGGGCCTGGACCTGGTGATCGTGTCGGCACCCCTGTCGACCACCGACTGGGTGGCCCGCGATCCCGGGAACGCTGTGCGTACGGCGATGCGGGCACAACTTCAGCGAGAGGTCCGGCAGGTGCGGGCAAGCGGCACCAGGGTGCTGGTGGTGGCCCCCGACGCGGAAGTGCGGCAGGTGATGGGCAGCAACTCGATGGTGGTGGCCAAGCGGGCGCCGGTCGCCCTGGCCACGCGGACCTATGCGCGCGGCGTCTTCGACCGGGAACTGTGAGCGGGCCCGCTACTGCTCGATGAGCGCGAAAGCCGTCTCCTCCTCCATCGCGTTGTGCAGTCGCAGCACCCCGTACAAGCCGTACAGGGTCCGACGCACGTCGGTCACGGTGTCGGGGCCGGCCTGCGGGTCGTCCAGCAGGCGGTGCAGGCCGGCGACATGGTGCTCGATCTCGGCGTGACTGCGGCTCAGCGCGCCAGCCGCGCCGGACTGGCCGGTGATGCGCGACAGGGCCGGGATCAGTTCGGCCTCCTCCTCGCGTTCGTGGGGCAGTAGTCTCGCGTCAAGATCGGTGAGCAATTGGCGGGCCGGCTCGACAGATCCGTCATCCTCGAGGGCATCGGCGGTTTCCCGGACCTGCTCGACCAGCGACAGGGTCTCCTGGTGATCATCGGCGAGTCTCCTGAGCACCTCGACCTCCTGCGCGGGGATGCGGTAGGCCCCGCGCGGGCGCAGTAGTCCGACCCGTAGGGCCCACAGGATCGCGATGACGTCGATGCCCTCTTGCACCACCGCACCGACTGCCGGGGCCAGCAGGCCGAGGGCGGCCGCTGCCATGGCGATCAGGCACAGGCCCATGCCGATGGCCGCGGACTGGGTGGCCGTTCGCCGCGCGCGCCGGGCCAGTCTCACGGCTTCACCGAGCCGGTCGATCCGGTCGACTGTGAGCACCACGTCGGCCGCTTCCGAGGAGGCCGTGGCCCCGCGGGCCGCCAGCGCCACCCCCACGGACGCGGTGGCCAGCGCGGGGGCGTCGTTGATCCCGTCGCCGACCATGATCGACGGTCCGCGCAGGGTCTCCTGCCGGACCACGGCCACCTTGTCGGCCGGTGACTGGTCGGCCCACACGGCGTCCACCCCGACGATCCGGCCAATCGACTCGGCGAGGTCGGCCCGGTCGCCGCTGACCAGCACGATGCGTTCCATGCCGTCGCCACGCAGGGCGCGCACCATGCCGGGCGCGTCCGCACGGATCCGGTCGGCGAACAGCAGGGCCGCAGCCGGGATGTCGTCGATGCTCATGAACGCGATGAGCGAGCCCTCGAGGTCCGCGCGGCGTCCGGCCCGCAGTGCCCACCGCGGGGGTTGGTCTCCCAGAATCCAGTCGCCCCGGCCGATCCGGACCACCTGCCCATCGACCACCCCCCGCAAACCCTGGCCGTGCAACTCCGCGACCGCCTCAGGCATGCTCATCGCGATGTGCCGTCTGCGTGCCGCGTCGACGACCGCCGAGGCCATGACGTGCGGCGACATCTGCTCCAGGCTCGCGGCAAGTCGCAGAACCTCGGCATCGTCCTGCCCGGGTGCCAGGGCGATGTGGACGACCTCGGGGCGACCCGCGGTGAGCGTGCCGGTCTTGTCGAACAGCAGGACGCGTCCGCCGGCGAGTTGCTCGAGGACGGCCCCGCCCTTGACCACGACCCCTCGCTTGGCGCACTGGGAGACGCCGCCGATGATGGCGATCGGCACGGCCAGCAGCAGCGGACAGGGGGTGGCCACGACCAGTACTGCGACGGCGGCGGTCGGGGAGCCGTTGAACCACCAGGCGAACGCGGCGACGGCCAGCGCCGTGGGCACGAACCAGAACGCGATCCGGTCGGCCAGCCGCACGAACGGCGCCACGCCGGCCCGCGCGTCGGTGACCAGGCGGATCACCCCGGCGTACGTGCTCTGCGCCGCGGTGGCGGTGGCGACCATGTGTGCGGGACGGCCCGCGTTCACCACACCGCTGCGGATCACGCTGCCCGCCTCCCGGGTGACCGGCAGTGCTTCACCGCTGAGTGCGGCCTCGTCGAAGGTGCCCGGCTCGGCCAGCCGCCCGTCGGCCGGCACGATGTCACCGGTGGTGAGCAGCAGTCGGTCACCGGGCCGGATCTCGTCGACGTCGATCTCCCGCACCTC
>DAOMFH010000306.1:0-3213 GCA_035429705.1 Actinomycetota bacterium | reverse complement strand
GCGGTGTCCGAGGGCCGCAAGCTCTACGACAACATGCTCAAGTACATCCGCTTCATGCTGATCGCGCTGGTGACTTATGTCGTGACGTTCCTGATGGCGAGCATCCTGAACATCGCGGGTGGGCAGCCGTTCTCGGCCACGCAGATCCTGTGGATCAACTTCCTGATCACCGCCCCGGTCGGCATCGCGCTCGGGCTGGACAAGGAGACCCCGGGGCTCATGCTGCGCAAGCCACGGCCCCGGGCGGCGTCGATCATGTCCCCGGCGGTCATCACCACCGTGGGACTTGTCGGTGTGTTCGCAGCCGTGTCGATCAACGCGGTGATCGTGTTCGGGGAGAACCAGTTCGGCAAAGTGGAGATCGGCAGCACGATGGGGCTGGTGGCGTTCTCACTGATGCTGGTGATCGCCGCGTACGAGAGCCGCGACCAGAAGGCAACGGTCCTGCGGACGGAGACGTTCGACAACGCGACCTTGAACGTCACGGCGTTGATTGAGGTGGCGCTCGCGGTACTCATCGCCAGGGGAGGCGCACTGTCCTCGTTGCTGGGCACCGACGCGCTGACCGGCGGGCAGTGGCTGATGGGTGCGCTTCCCGCAGTCGTTCTGCTCGTCCTGTGGGAGGTGGGCAAGCTCATCGCCCGCCGCAGGAGCGGATCGCACGAGTAGTCCCGCGCCGGCGCGACGGCGATCCGCGGACCGGTCAGCCCTCGGCCAGTTCCACCGAACGGTTGCGCGCCGCCTCCAGCGCAGACAGGAACGCGGCCCGGACCTTGTGGTCCTCGAGGACCCGCAGGGCCGCGGCGGTGGTGCCGGCCGGCGAGGTGACGTTCTCCCGCAGTACCACGGGGTGCTCGCCGGTCTCCCGCAGCATGGTCGCCGCCCCGTAGACGGTCTGCAGCGTGAGTTCAGTGGCCAGCCGGCGGGGCAGGCCCAGGCCCACGCCCGCCTCGATCATCGCCTCGACCGTGTAGAAGATGTAGGCCGGGCCGGTGCCGGAGATGGCCGTCACGGCATCCTGCTGGGACTCGGGAACCTCGACCACCTTGCCGACGCAACCCATCAGGCGAACCGCGGTGGCCACGTGCTCCGGCTGGCAGTGGGAACCGGGCGAGACCGCAGACATGCCCTGGTCGACCAGGGCGGGTGTGTTCGGCATGACCCGCACCACCGGGGTGTCGGCGGGCAGCCGGGCCTCGAGTGACCTCGTGGTGACGCCCGCGGCCAGGGAGACCACCAGCGCCCCGGGTCGCAGGTCGGCGGCGATCTCGTCGACCACCGCGAAGATGTCCTGCGGCTTCACGACGAGCACCAGGACGTCGGCTTCCCGGGCGGCCTCATCGTTGGTGGCCACATCCATGCCGTAGCGGTGCTGCAACTCGACGAGCCGGTCCTGCCGCTTGTCGGCCACGACGAACGTGTCGCCCATGCGGTCGCCGCGCAGCAGCCCCGACAACAGTGCTTCACCCATGACGCCGGCGCCGATGACCGCAACCACACCCATGGCCGACACCGTACTGCAGCGCCTCCGTGGTCAGACCACCGTGCTGACGATCGCGCAGTAGCACAGGATCGTGAGCAGGTCCTGAACCACCGTGGAAAGGGGACCGGAGCCGTATGCGGGGTCACGGCCGAGCTTCGACAACAGATAGGGCAGCGCCATGGCCACGACCGAGGCGATGGCGCACGAGACGAACAGTGCGACGCCGACCGCGAGCATGATCCGCAGGTCCCCGAAGACCAGCAGGCCGAGCGGCACGAAGAGTACCGCCACCATCGTGCCGATGATCAGCCCGGTCAACGCCTCCTTGGGCGCCACCTGCCGCACGCTGACCCGCACGGACAAGCCCCGCACGACCACCGTCTCGGTTTGCGTCCCGACCGCGTCAGCCATGTACACCACGCCCGGCAGGAAGAACGCCAGCACGACCTGCCGGCTGATCGCCTCCTCGTAGCCGGCCACGATCAGTGCGGCCAGCATGGCTCCGAGCAGGCCGACCAGCAGCCAGGGGATCCGGTGCATCACGCGGCGGGGCACCGACTCGATGGTGGCGGTGCGCACCTGCTGGGCGTCGAACACCACGCCGGCCAGCCGGGACAGGTCCTCCTCGTGCTCGACGAACAGAACCTCGAGCATGTCCCCGGGGGTGACCACGCCGAGTAACCGGCTGTCGTCGTCGACCACGGCCAGTGCCCGGTGGCCGTGCCGCACCATTTCCCACGCGGCCACCTCCTGGTCGGTGTCCCGGTGTGCGGTGACCGCCGGCAGCATCAGTTCGGCGATCGGGCGGTCCGGTGCGGCCGGCAGCAGGTCCTCCAGGGTGACCATGCCGACCAGCCCGGACGGCGCGCACACCGGGATCACCGTGACCGTGCCGTACCTGCGATCGGTGAGCATCGTCCGGACACGTCCGGCGGTGTCCGCGGGACCGGCGACGGGCACGTCGGTGGTGGCACGGGCCAGTACGGACTCGGGTGCGGCGAGGGTGTCGCTCATGCCCCGAGTCTGCTCGCTGTGCCGGAGTCGAGGCGAGTGTGGCCCGCTGGGTCACGATCCTTCCCGCCGACGAACGAAGGTGGGTAGCGTGTGGTTATGAGCCATCGGGTCGCCTTCGTCTGGGACGACGACCTGCGCCACTACGACTTCGGGCCCGGCCATCCGCTGGCACCGGTCCGCGTGCAACTCGCCTACCGGCTGTCCCGGGACTTCGGACTGCTG
Organism: Actinomycetota bacterium; assembly: GCA_035429705.1. Taxonomy (GTDB): domain Bacteria; phylum Actinomycetota; class Actinomycetes; order S36-B12; family UBA10799; genus JADKAV01. The sequence continues at coordinate 494 of DAOMFH010000306.1, read as the reverse complement.
GACGACGCCGGGACGTCCCTGGTCAGCCCGGTGCCCCTGCCGGATGGGCTGCTCAACAGCCTGCACGAACCCGGGTACCTCGACGCCGTGAGGGCCGAGAGGGCGGGCAGCCACGGTCTGGGCACCGACGACGTGCCGACTTTTCCGGGTATGCACAAGTACGCCGAACTGGTCTGTGCCGCCTCCCTGGCGGTCACCCAGGCCGTGTACCGCGGCGAGGCCGACCACGGCGTGAACTTCGCCGGCGGCCTGCACCATGCGATGCCGGACCGGGCGTCGGGCTTCTGCGTCTACAACGACATCGCCACCTCGATCCGCTGGCTGCTGGACCAGGGTGTGCAGCGGGTGGCCTACGTGGATGTCGACGTTCACCACGGCGACGGTGTTCAACGGCATTTCTGGGACGACCCCCGGGTCCTGACCATTTCGCTGCACGAGAGTCCGCGCACCCTGTTCCCGGGCACCGGATGGCCCACCGAGGTCGGCGGGCCCGG
>DAOMFH010000305.1:1712-3223 GCA_035429705.1 Actinomycetota bacterium | reverse complement strand
TCGACCCGTACCTGCGGCCGTTGTACGACGCCCTGCACGACATGATCGACCCGGACCGGATTCCGCAGTTGATGACCAGCGCCACCATCGAGGTCGCGCCGCTGGCGTACATGCGCGGACGGACCCTCAACGACGCGTTCATCATCCTCGACGAGGCGCAGAACACCACAGCCGAGCAGATGAAGATGTTCCTCACCCGGCTGGGCTTCGGATCCACGATGGTCGTGACCGGTGACGTGACCCAGGTGGACCTGCCCGGCGGCACGACCAGCGGCCTGCGCATCGTGCAGAAGATCCTGGCCGGTCTCGATGACGTGCAGTTCTGTGAGCTGACCAGCCGGGACGTGGTTCGGCACAAGCTCGTCGGCGAGATCGTCGACGCCTATGGACGTTACGAGCAGCGCGGATGAGCGTCGACGTGGTCAACCAGACCGAGGAGCACATCGACATCGAGTCGGTGCAGCGACAGGCGCGGTTCGTGCTGGATCGCCTGCGGATCCACCCCGGCGCCGAGCTGTCGGTACTGTTCGTGGACGTCGCCACCATGACGGACCTGCATGTGCGCTGGATGGACGAGCCGGGGCCGACGGACGTGCTCAGCTTCCCGATGGACGAGCTCACCCCACCGCGCGACGACGAACACCCGCCGGAGGGGCTGCTCGGTGACGTGGTCATCTGCCCGGAGGTCGCACAGCGCCAAGCGGCCCAGGCCGGCCATGAGGTGCGCCTGGAGCTGGGCGTGCTGCTCACCCACGGCATCCTGCACCTGCTCGGGTACGACCACGCCGAGCCCGACGACGAGCGGCTCATGTTCGGCCTGCAGCGGCGGCTGCTCGGTGAGTGGCAGAACGAGGACGGCGCTTGACGGACTATCAGGACATCGCGCTGCAGGTCCTGGCCGCGGTCGTCCTCGTCGGACTGGCCGGGCTGTTGGTGGCCGCCGAGGTCGCCATCACCCGGGTGTCCAAACCGCGGGCGGCCGAACTCGTCGCAGCGGGTGCGCGCGGGGCTCGCGGGCTGCAGGTCGTGGTCGACGACCGCGCGCGGTACGTGAATGTGTTGTTGTTCCTGCGGCTGGTGTGCAGCACCACGGCGATCGTGATCGCGGCACTCATCGCCACCCAGGCGGTCACCGGTCCGCGCTGGTGGCGACTTGGACTGGCCATTCTGGTCATGGTGTTCGTCGGCTACGTGGTGACCGGTGTGGCGCCGCGGACCCTCGCGCAGCAGCACGCCGAGAAGGTGGCCCTGGCCGCCTCCGGCCCGGCGCGGTTCCTGGCCGGGCTGCTCGGCCCGCTCACCTCGCTGCTCATCCTGATCGGCAACGCCATCACCCCCGGCAAGGGGTTCCGGCAGGGTCCCTTCGTCAGCCAGGCGGAGTTGCGTGACTTGCTCGACCGGGCCAGTCAGGACAGCGTCATCGAGGATGAAGAGCGGCAGATGCTGCACTCCGTCTTCGAACTGGGGGACACGCTGGCCCGTGAGGTGATGGTGCCCCGCACCGAGATGGT
>DAOMFH010000305.1:0-1612 GCA_035429705.1 Actinomycetota bacterium | reverse complement strand
GCCGGGCTGGTCACCATCGAGGACATCCTGGAGGAGATCGTGGGGGAGATCGCCGACGAGTACGACGCCGGACAGATCCCCGACGTACAGGAACTGGGCCCCGACCGGTTCCGGATCAACGCCCGCCTGACGGTGGACGACCTCGCTGAGATCGTGCCACTGGAGGTCAGCAATGAAAGCGAGGATGTTGACACGGTGAGTGGTTTGCTGGCCCGCCGGATGGGGGTCGTGCCGATCCCCGGAGCCTACATCGATGTGGAGGGCTACCGGCTGACCGCCGAGCAGGCCGCCGGTCGCCGCAATCGGATCGGAACCATCCTGGTCGAGCCGATCCCGGCCGGAGATGAGTCATGAACCCGGAGGATGAGAAGCTTCTCGAACTCGCCCGGGCAGCGCGCGCACGCATCCAGGCCGAGCAGGGTGCGGCGGTGCGTGACGAGACCGGGCGCAGTTACGCGGGGGCCACGGTCTGGCTGCCGTCCTTGCGGATCGCGGCCCTGGACCTCGCGCTGGCCGGGGCGGTGGCCGCCGGTTCGCGCGGATTGGAGGGAGTCGTCGTGGTCGGTGGTGAGGCGCCCCGGCTGGAGGCTGTGCGGGAGCTGGCCGGCAGCGGGGTGCCGGTCTGGCACTGCGACGCCCGCGGCCGCGTACTGGCACAGTTGGTGTCGTGAGCCGCTCCGGATTCGCGGTCCTGGTGGGCCGGCCCAATGTGGGCAAGTCGACGTTGACCAACGCCCTGGTGGGGCAGATGGTCGCCATCACCTCCTCCCGGCCGCAGACCACCCGGCACACGATCCGTGGGGTCCGCAACGTCGGTGAGGACCAGTTGATCCTGGTTGACACCCCCGGCATCCACCGGCCCCGCACCCTGCTGGGCCGACGGCTGAATGATCTGGTGCTGGCCACGTTGACCGAGGTGGATGTGGTGGTTGTATGTCTGCCGGCCGATCAGCGGATCGGACCGGGGGATCGCTTCATCGCCGAGCGGCTGCAGGGCCTGCGCCGGCAACGGTTGGTCATGGCGGTGACCAAGACCGACGCGGTGGGTCCCGAACACGTCGCGGAGCGGTTGCTCGAGGCCAACGAACTGGCCTACGAGTTGTCGCTGGATGTGGCGGAATTTGTTCCGGTCTCTGCGCTGGACGGGGCGAATGTGGACAAGCTCGCCCATCTGCTGGCGCGGCTGCTGCCGGAGGGCCCGCCGCTGTTCGGCGACCAGATCACCGATCAGCCGGAACGGGTGGTGGTCGCCGAGCTGATCCGGGAGGCGGCCCTTGAGCGTCTGCGCGACGAACTGCCGCACTCGCTGGCAGTCGACATCGACGAGATGGCCGCCCGGGAGGACCGCCCCGAGGACGACCCGCTGATCGACGTCTACGCCACGATCTACGTCGAGCGGGCCAGTCAGAAACCGATCGTCCTGGGCCGCGGTGGACAGTTGCTCGGGCAGATCGGAGCCCAGGCGCGGGGCCGGATCGAGGCACTGCTGGGCAGCCGGGTCTACCTGAACCTGCACGTGAAGGTGGCCAAGGACTGGCAGAACAACCCCGCCCAGTTGCGCCGCCTGGGGTTCTGAGCCTACAGCCGTGCGATTGGCGCCACCCTCCACCGC
>DAOMFH010000304.1:0-3229 GCA_035429705.1 Actinomycetota bacterium | reverse complement strand
GACCTCATGTACGAGGGCGGCATCGCCAAGCAGCGCTGGAGCGTTTCGGACACCGCTGAGTACGGCGACTACGTCTCCGGACCGCGGGTCATCGACGCGCAGGTGAAGGAGAACATGAAGGGCGTGCTGGCCGACATCCGCTCCGGGGCCTTCGCCAAGCGGTTCATCGACGACCAGGACGCCGGTGGCCCCGAGTTCGCAGCCCTGCGCAAGGCGGGCGAGGAGCACCAGATCGAGGAGGTCGGCCGCGAACTGCGCAAGCTGATGGCGTGGGTGGCCACCGACGACGACTACACCGAGGGGACCGCCGCTCGATGAGCGCGCCCGGGCGGTTCGGGTCCGACCGGATCGTCGCGTTCAGTGACGGCGTGGTGGCGATCGCGATCACCATCCTGCTCCTCCCGCTCGCGGATTTGCAGACCCACGACGGGCAGGTGTTGACCCTGTTGCGGACGAACTCCCAGTTGTTGTGGGGGCTGTCCCTGACGTGGGTGATCATCGCGGTGTTCTGGTTCGCCCACCACCGGATGTTCGCCCGGATCGTCGCGGTCGACAAGACGGTGCTCTGGCTGAATTTCGCGTGGCTGTTCGCGATCGCCCTGCTCCCATTGCCCACCAACATCGTGGTGGAGAACGAGCCGAGTCCCCAGGTCACCGGCTTCTACACCGGCTGGATGGCCCTGATCAGCATGATCATGACGGCGATCGCCCTGCACGTTGACCGTACCCCCGGGCTGCTCGACGAGCACATCGCTGACACCCAGAATGCCCGCACCGCGCGTGTGCGGGCCCTGCTGATCTCCGGGGTCTTCCTGCTGTCCTTCCTCGTGGCTCTTGTGCTGCCCGACATCGCGACCTTCGTGCTGCTGTCGATGTTCTTCGTGGACCCGGTTGTGCAGCGCCTGACGCGACGCCACACCGGGTGATGATCGCCGACCTGGTTCCGGTCCTGGGGCCGCATGCGGCCAGCCCGCTGGGCGGCGGCGACATCTGCCGGGCCTTCCGGGTGCAGGCCGCTGGTGCGTTGTACTTCGTGAAGACGCCCAACCGGCCGGATCCGGACATGTTCGCGGTCGAGGCACAGGGCCTGCGGCGGCTGGCCGGGGTCGTCCCGGGGCTGACCCCAACTGTGGTGCACGCCGACGAGCGGTGGCTGGTGCTCGAGTGGGTGGAGCAGGCTGGCGCCACCCCGGTGGCGGCGGAGGCGCTGGGCACCCGCCTGGCCCGGTTGCATGCAGCACCCGCGGGTCCCTTCGGTCAAGGTCCGCAGCATGCCCGCATCGGTTCCCTGCCCATGGAGTGCGGCGCCTACTCGTCCTGGCCGGTGATGTACGCCGAGATCCGGCTGCGGCCGCTGCTGGGCGCGGACCTGCCGAACTGCCGCGAGTTGGTCGACGTGCTGGGCCGGGAACCGGAGTGGGCCGGCCCGGCCGAACCGGCGAGTCTGCTGCACGGGGACCTGTGGTCGGGCAACGTCCTGTGGGGGCCGCAGCCGATGCTGGTCGATCCGGCCTGCCATGTGGGCCACCGGGAGACCGACCTGGCGATGCTGGCACTGTTCGGAGCGCCGCACTTGGACCGGGTGCTCGCGGCCTACCAGGAGCAGTCGCCGCTGGCGCCCGATTGGCGCGACCGGGTCGCGCTGCACCAGCTGTGGCCGCTGCTGGTGCATGCTCGCCTGTTCGGCGGAGGATACGGCCCGCGTGCCGAGGCGATCGCCGCAGGCTACCTCCGGCGGGGCAAGGTGTAGTTCGTACGATCGGAGGGTGACCAAACCCATCGTTCTGATCGCCGAGGAACTCTCCCCGGCCACCATAGAAGCACTCGGTCCGGACTTCGAGATCCGGTACACCGACGGCGCGGACCGCACGGCCCTGCTGAGCGACATCGCGGACGTGGACGCGATCCTGGTGCGTTCGGCCACGATGGTGGACGCCGAGGCACTGGCCGCGGCCCGGCGGTTGAAGGTGATCGCCCGGGCCGGCGTGGGGCTGGACAACGTGGACGTCGAGGCCGCCACCCAAGCCGGGGTCATGGTGGTCAACGCGCCGACCTCGAACATCGTCAGCGCGGCAGAGCTGGCAGTGGCGCTGCTGCTGGCCAGCGCCCGGAACATCTCGCCGGCGCATGCCGCGCTTCGCCGGGGGGAGTGGAAGCGTTCGAAGTACACCGGTGTGGAGCTCGCGGACAAGACAGTCGGGGTGGTGGGTCTCGGGCGGATCGGACTGTTGGTCGCCCAACGGCTCAGTGCCTTCGGCGTCCGGCTGGTCGCCTACGACCCCTTCGTACAGCCCGCCCGTGCTGCCCAGTTGGGAGTGACGCTGCTGCCCCTGGAGGAACTGCTGGAGCAGGCCGACTTCGTCACGGTTCACCTGCCGAAGACCAAGGAGACCGTGGGACTGATCGGGGAGGCCGCCCTCAAACTGGTCAAGCCCACAGTCCACATCGTCAACGCCGCCCGGGGCGGGATCGTTGACGAGCAAGCGTTGTACGACGCGCTGGTCGAGGGCCGGGTGGCCGGTGCCGGACTGGACGTTTACAGCCGTGAGCCGTGCACGGACTCGCCGCTGTTCGGGCTGGACACCGTCGTGGCCACCCCGCATCTTGGGGCATCCACTGACGAGGCGCAGGAGAAGGCCGGCATTGCGGTGGCCAAGTCCGTGCGTCAGGCTCTGGCCGGCGAACTCGTGCCGGACGCCGTCAACGTGAAGGGGGGCGTGATCGCCGAGGATGTGCGACCCTTCATCGAACTTGCCGAGCACCTCGGCCGGATCGGGACGACCCTGGCCCCCTCGGCCGTCGCCCAGGTCACGGTCGAGGCGCTGGGCGAGATCAGTGCGCAGGATGTGAGTGTGCTGGAACTGGCCGTGCTCAAGGGCATGTTCTCAGTCCTGGTGGACGACCCCGTCTCCTACGTCAATGCGCCCGTCCTGGCCAAGGACCGGGGAGTGGTCGCCTCGCTGGTGACCGAGGGGGACTCACCCGACCACCGTTCCCTGGTCCGTGTCCGGCTGGCGTGCGCCGACGGCCAGGCCATGGTGGTGGCCGGCACCGTGTTCGGGTCCCGGGACAGCGAGAAACTCGTGGAGGTGAACGGGCTCGACCTCGACCTGCCGATCAGTGAGCACATGCTCGTGTTCCATTACGAGGACAAGCCCGGAGTGGTGGGGGTGGTCGGCCAGATCCTCGGAACGGCTGGCGTGAACATCGGGCACATGCAGGTGTGCCG
>DAOMFH010000303.1:1732-3230 GCA_035429705.1 Actinomycetota bacterium | reverse complement strand
TGATGACGATCATGTTCGCTCTGCTGGCCCTGCTGGAGGACTCCGGCTACATGGCCCGGGCGGCGGTCGTCACGGATCGGACCATGCGGCTGATCGGGCTGCCCGGGCGCGCCTTTCTGCCGCTCATCGTGGGGTTCGGCTGCAACGTGCCCGCCGTCAGCGCCACCCGGGTGCTCCCGGATGCTCGCCACCGGATCCTGACCGCGTTGCTCGTCCCGTTCACCTCGTGCACGGCCCGGCTCGCGGTGTACGTCATGCTGGCGGCGACCTTCTTCCCGGACAACGCCGGGAACGTGGTCTTCGCCATGTACGTGCTTTCGATCGTGTTCGTGGTGGTGGTGGGCCTGGCGCTGAAGAAGACCGTCTGGCGGGCGCTGGGGCGGGATCCACTGCTGCTGGACCTGCCCCCGTACCAGGTGCCGCGACTGCCGATCCTGGGGGTCGTGACCTGGGTCCGGCTGCGCGGGTTCCTGCGCACCGCCAGTGGGATCATCGTCGCGACCGTCGCAGTGGTGTGGTTGCTGCAGTCGGTGCCGGTGGGCGGTTCCGGTTCCTTCGCGGACGTACCGGTGCAGGACAGTGCCTACGCCGCCGCTGCGCAGGCCGTCACGCCCGTCTTCGAGCCCGCCGGGTTCGACAACTGGCAGGCCGTGGGTGCGTTGATGGTCGGGTTCGTCGCCAAGGAGGCGGTGATCTCGTCGTGGGCGCAGACGTACGCGGTGGCCGAACCAGGCAAGCCGGACTCACCAGGAGTCCTCGGCGACGAGGTTCAGGCCGACTTCGAGCGGTCCTCGGGCGGGTACACCAGTGCCGCGGTGTGGGCCTTCCTGGTCTTCCTGCTGGCCTACACGCCGTGCGTGGCCACACTCGCCACGCAATGGCGCGAGATCGGCAGGCGCTGGACGTTGATCGGACTGTTGATGCAGGTGTCCATCGCCTGGGTCGCGGCCGTCGCGGTCTTCCAGGTGGGGAGGTTGATCACATGATCCGGGGTTCGTTGCGGACGGTGCTCGACGCCATCGACGGTGGAGCGCTGACGGTGATGGAGGTGTCCGCCGCGACGCACTTGTCGCAAGACGTCGTGCGCGCGGCGCTGGACACTCTGCAGGCCACCGGCAGGTTGTCCACCGAGTCCCTCTCCGGAGGATGTCCTCCCGCGGGCTGCGGTTCGTGCGCCGTGGCCGACGACTGCGTGACCGGTCCGGTACTGATCGGATTGTCCCGGCGCGCGGGGTAGGCGGCGGTGTGGGCCCGGCGGCACCCCCGCGGCGTGGGTCAGCCCCGCGGCGCGGGTCAGCGAGATCGGCTCACCAAAGCGTGTCCTGATTCTCCACGACCCCGGGCAGCCCTTCGATCTGCAGGGTGCGCCTGCCCAGCCGGATCGTGCCGGTGAACTCGCCCACCGGTTGCAGGAACCTGGTACGCACCAGTCGAAGGTCCAGTGACTCGCGGTGCACCCCGATCGGGTCGAAGATCAGGTCCACCTTGCCGTCGGAGG
>DAOMFH010000303.1:0-1632 GCA_035429705.1 Actinomycetota bacterium | reverse complement strand
GACTCGCGGTGCACCCCGATCGGGTCGAAGATCAGGTCCACCTTGCCGTCGGAGGTCCGGATCTGCCAGGGCTTGTCCGGCGCGTCGGGGTCGTAGTCGATCGTGGCGTCGGGGTCGATGGCGAACAGCGACCCGTCGTACCAGACAGAGTTCTCGTGGGCGCGACCGGCGAGCCCGGAGAAGTCCGCCGACACGTTGAGCCCGATGGTGCGGCCGGTGGCGAGGTGGCCGGTCAGGTAGGCCCAGCGCCAGTGGGTGTGACGCGGCAGGTACCCGTTGGTGTAGTCGAAGCCGCCGATGGCGTCGGAGAAGTCGAAGGCGTGCAGCAGGGTCCCCTGCCGGACGACCACCCGGCCGGTCACCGGCAGCGCCGCGTTCTTGCCGGTGGTGGAAACCAAAGGAGGGTCGGTGCGCAGGTCGGAGATCACCGTGAGGGCTGGCTGCGCGCAGATGTCGAAGGCCAGGTCGATCTCCAGCGAAGGTTTGCCGATGGCCGGCAGTCCGATCGGTGAGCCGATCCTGGCGCGCACGGTCAGGACGCCCTCTTCGGTGCTCATGGTGACGTCCGAGCCGGGCATCCGGTAGCGGCTGCGGTGGCCCTCACCCGGGTGGTCGTTGACCGAGACCATCGGCCGGGTCCCACCGGGTCGGCTGAAGTCCGCCAGCAGCGTGCCGGTGCGGCGGTCGGCCACGGTGATGAACGTGGTGCCGGTCGGGCCGGCGTCGACGACGGCTGCGGTGACGATGATCTCGTGGTTGGCCGCGAAGGTGTACATCCAGCGCTTGTGGCGCAGGAACTCGCTCACGTGCCGCTTGCCCGGCAGGCCCACCAGCGCCGGTGGGGTCAGGGTCGTGGTCAGGCCCTGGTAGTCGCCGAACCGGGGACCGCGGGGACCGGTGACGGTGAAGGGGGCGGAGTAGCGGTGGGTCGTCGGCTGTGCCATACATCCACGGTAGTCCGCATCGTCAGCCCAGGGGTTCGCGCATCAGGACTTCCTGGGCGGCTGACGAGACGAGGGTGCCGTCGGGTCGGTAGAACTGGCCGGTGGCGAATCCATGGCCGTCACCGGCGAAGGGGCTGACGGTCATGAACAGCAGCCAGTCGTCGGCCCGGAACGGGGAGTGGAACCACATGGCGTGGTCCAGCGATGCGATGTCCAGGTCCGGTCGGGCGTCGAACCCGCCGTGATGGCCCAGCACGGTGCCCACCAGGGTGAGGTCGGAGAAGTAGGTCATGGCGCACACGTGGTACAGGGAGGCGTCCGGCAGGGGCTCGTCGGCGCGCACCCAGGCCATCCGGTCGAAACGTCCCCGCGAGATCTGCTTGGCCAGATCGTGGTCCACGAAGCGGACGTCGATGAAGTCGCGCCCGGGCAGCCCCTGCTCCGACGGGTCGGCGCCTTTGGTGAGGCGGTTGACGATGTCGGTGCGCGGCAGTTCGGTCGGTGCCGGGACCCGGTCGATCCAGTTGTCGTCGGGCAGGGCGCTCGTGTGGTGTCCGGGCCCGGACATCGCCTGCGCGAACGAGGCGGACATGGTGAAGATGGTTTTGCCGTACTGCACCGCCTGCACGCGGCGCGTCGAGAACGCACGTCCGTCGCGCGGCCGGTCGACCATGTAGACGATGTGGTC
>DAOMFH010000302.1:1640-3280 GCA_035429705.1 Actinomycetota bacterium | reverse complement strand
GCCACCGGGATCGTGCGCCCGGCCTTGCGCGCGTACTTGGCCACGGCCGGGGCCTGCTGGAGGATGACCTCATTCCAGGCCTGGTCCCGCTCCGGCCCGGTGAGTTCGCGGGCGCGCACTGTGATGCGCTGGCGGCCGACTTGCACCTGCGAGTCCGGCGCGGCACGCAGGTTGCAGAACCAGTCCGGGTCGGCGGGGGAGCCCGAACCGGAGCCCCACACGAGGTAGCCATCGGGCGCATCGAGGTAGCGCACGCAGGTGGACCGCGGCAGGCCGCTCTTCCTGCCCGGGGACGTGATCATCAGAACGGTCGTGCCGGGACCGCTGGACAGCCGACCGTCGAACCGCCGGTACATCCATACGGCCAGACGGTTTCCCGCGCGGGTCAGCCGCCGGTTCACGGCATCTCCGTGTGCAGCGCGCGGGCAGGTGAACCCGGACCCGGGTCGTTGGCCGTGCGGTTTGGCCGTTCACGCTGGCCCGGGGCCGGATGCGCCGCCCAGAAGTCCCGCACGAGATCGCGGAACCGGTCGGGGGCCTCCAGCGGCCCGAGGTAGGCGGTGCCGTCCAAGACGGCCGTGGACCCCCGCGGTAGCCGCTGGGCGGCCGCGCGCATCTGGTCGGGAGTCCAGTCGGGATGTTCCGAGCCGGTGATGAACAGTGTGGGGACCCGGATCGTCAGCAGGGGCTTCATGTCCACGCGTTTCAGTGAGATGGACACGACAGCGTTGGCCATCCGTGTGCGATTCGCGGAGACGAAGCAGTCCCGGACGAGGTCGGTCGCGGCGGTATCTGTGCTGCGGGTTCGCTGCGACAGGAGCGCGTCGACCACGGCGTTCGTGATGAGCCGGGTGGGGCCCAACAGGCGGTACAGCACGAGCAGAAGGTTCGTCTGAACCCGACTGGCCCACGAGTAGGGGTGCAGCGGGGTGCCGCAGGTGACGAGCGTGCGCACCCGCTGCGGGTGCCGCGCGGCGACGGTGAGGCCGACGTGGCCGCCCCATGCGTTGCCCACCCAGTCGACCGGGCCGGCGACTTCGAGTGCGTCGAGGACTTCGAGTGCGGCGTCGGCGCAGTCATCCATCGAGTACCTATGGCCGGGGTCGGTGCTCAGACCGTGCCCCGGCCCGGTGATCACGACCAGTCGCCGGTGCTGGGCGAGGTCGGGCAGGACGCGCTGCCACGTGCGCTCGTCGACGAACAGGCTGTGCCACAACACCGCTGCGGGCAGGTCACGTCCGGCTGTCTCCTGTACGCGCAGGTGCCCGACGCGGGTGGCGATTGTGTGATCGGACATCAGATGCTCCTCGTGAGGATCGTGGGCCGGAGGTGAAGCGAGGGGTCGAGGGGCAGCGTGAACCCGATCCGGTGGGCCAGTGCCCCGCGTGTCAGGTACTGCACCTGCCGCGTGCCCGCTGATCGACTCGCTGAATCCGGCACACACGCAGAGTCGCGCAGGAGTGTCCCGGGTGTCATCGGTGTTTGTCCCGGGAAGGACCGGGATGTTCCCCCGGTTGTCTGCGTGGCCGGCAGAGTCGTGAACAGGTGGGGTTGCGCCATCTCGACGTGGCCGGGTGGTGCCGAGTCGACGTGGCCGGGTGGTGCCGAGTCGACGTGGCCGGGTGGTGCCGAGTCGACGT
>DAOMFH010000302.1:0-1540 GCA_035429705.1 Actinomycetota bacterium | reverse complement strand
GGGCTTCCAACGGCGGGCGCAGGGCTTCCAACGGCGGGCGCACAGGCCGTTCGCGGAACCGCCGGGTCCCGGGAGCCGCCGGGTCGCGGACCCAAACCGCTCGCCACGCTTCCAGCCCGTCCCGCGATCTACCCTGGAAGGGCGTCCGTACGGGAGGTCCAGCATGGAGGACGACGCCACAGTGGTCTGCAGCGAATGCCAGCAGCCGATTCACGCCCACGACAAGTTCTGCCCCGAATGCGGCCACAAGGTGGAGATCGTCGAGGTGGTCGAGGAACCCGCCGAGGAAACGGCAGTCCTGGAATCCGCGCCTGCCGCGCCCAAACGCACCCGCCGCATCCTGCTCATCGCCGGCGTGGCGGCCATCGGGTTGATCCTGGCCGGGGCCGCCTGGTGGGGGCTCACCCAGAGCAGCGCGGCGAAGGATCAGTACAACGCGTCCAGCCCGGTGCTGATGTCCTCGCTGGACGACATGTCCGCGGTGCAGTCCACCGAGATGGTGCAGGACGTCGCCGGCGGGGCGCAGACTGAGCTGACCTCGATCAACGCCACGCTTGACGCGGATCCGGAGGCGCGGGGGGCTGACCGGTTGACGACGCTGCGCGACGCGTTCGCCGCGCTGGCTGCGCTGACCGCGTACGAGGAAACCAACACCGGGGTGTGGAAGGACAACCGGACGGGGCTGGTGGACAGCCTCGATGTGTTGACCAGCTATGGCGGTCCGACCGAGTTGGCGTCGGCGGAGGGTGAGGACACGGTGCGTACCCTCGATGACCTGACCCACCGGGTGGATCAGGCGATGCGCCGCTACCGCAAGCAGGTCGCGAAGGCCAAGGCGCAGGCCAGGTCGCATCGGCAGGATGTGCGTGGCTATCACGCTCAGATGGAGTCGCTGATCGACCAGTACACCGCGCTGCGCAACGACACCGGTGCCTACGTCGACACCATGTACGACCGGGACCTGTACCTGTACGAGGTCATTGATTACTTCACGCAGGCCGCGACCGACCGCCGCGAGGTCGCCAACCAGATGGCCGCGCTCAAACCTCCCACCGCTCTGCGCGGAGTGCACCAGCGCATCGTCACCGTCATCGGGGACGGGGCCGATGCCATCAATTCCGCGGTCGCCGCGCTCGAGGACGCCGAGTGCTACTACGGAACGTGCTACTTCGAGTTCGATGCGCAGTGGGAGCAGTTCCAGACCGAGTCGGATCGCATCACCGCGCGCTACGGGCAGGCCTACGACGCGTGGCAGGCGGCTATTGCGAAGGCGGAGAAGCAGGCGAAGGGTGCCGACCTGCCGGAGCGGCCGGATCTGTAGGACGCGTCGGCAGGCTGTCCTGTCCGCCTCTTCGCAGTGGCTCGCGTCGCGGCGGGTCCCGGGAGTCCAGTTCGCGGGTGGCCGCCCCGCTTCCGCGCGACTGTCCTGTTTCCGCGCGACTGTCCTGTTTCCGCGCGACTGTCCCGTTGCAGCGGGTCATTGGCGCGGGAATGGGTCATTGGCGCGGGAATGGGTCAGCGGGAAGGGTGCAGCGGGTCA
>DAOMFH010000301.1:0-3292 GCA_035429705.1 Actinomycetota bacterium | reverse complement strand
GCGACCAACATCGGCCGGGCCATGGGGCGCAAGACGGGCATCCTGGTCGGGGTGCTCGACGTGCTCAAGGGCTTCCTGCCGGCCATCGCGTTCCGGTACTTCACCGGGGATGTCGGCGTGGCAGAGGTCGCCGGGTTCGCCGCCGTGCTCGGACATGTCACCTCACCCTTCCTGAAAGGCCGGGGCGGCAAGGGCGTGGCAACCTCGCTGGGTGCGATCCTGGCCATTCAGCCCGTCTGGCTGCTGCCCGTGCTGGCCGTGTTCCTGGTAGTCATCCGCGTGAGCCACCGGGTGGGGATCGCCAGTGTCGCCGCCGGACTTACCCTCATCCCCGCCTCTCTGGTCTGGCACTCGGCGACCAGTGAGATCGTGTTCGCCTGTGTGATGGCCGGGCTCATCCTGCTACGGCATCAGAGCAACATCCGAGGGGCGATCGCGGCCCGTATCAAGCACTGAGCAACGCTTCCTCCCGGGCCGTGAGCGGCGCCGGAGTGCAGCGGGATGCGAATGCCTGTGGACGCCGGGGCAGGCTGTCCACAGAAGCGTCATGGGGGGCTACCGGTTGTCGGCCCGGCACCGCACAGTCGGACTGTGGGCAATCTGGATTTCGATCGAAGGACTCTGACCCTGCTGGCCGCCGTGCTGGTCGGTGCGGTCGTCGTGACCCTGTTCCTGATGGGGCGCGGCCGCGTGCCGCAGGCGGCACCCGTGGCCGTGGGCAGCGCGCTGCCGACGATCAGTGCCGCCCCGGTTCTCGCGGCCAGCCCATCCCCGGCCGCCGAAGTCGTCGTGGAGGTGGTCGGGAAGGTGCGCCGGCCCGGGGTGGTGACGCTGAGCCGGGGCTCGCGGGTGCAGGATGCCCTGGCGGCGGCCGGCGGGGCCCGGCCGGGCGTGGACACCAGCGATCAGAATCTGGCCAGGGTGCTGGTCGACGGCGAACAGATCCGGATCGGGCTCGAGCCCGCCCCCGCGGCCGTCCCGGTCCCCGGCACCAGTGGGCCCGGTGCGCTGATCGACCTCAACACCGCGTCCCTGGAGGCTCTCCAGGAGATTCCCGGGGTGGGCCCGGTGATCGCCACGCGCATCGTCACCTACCGGGAGCAGAACGGCGGTTTCCAGTCGGTCGAGCAACTCATGGACGTGTCCGGGATCGGGGAGGCGACATTCGCACAGATGCAACCGATGGTGACGGTAGGCACTGGTGGGTAACGGGAGTCCTGGCTGGGCTGTGGGCCGGTATCTGCCTCGGTGTGGCGGGTCACTGGCCCGCGGCCCTGCCTGCCGTCATGGTCGCACTGGTGTGGCGGCGCTGGTGGGTCGCGGCAGCGGCGACAGCGGTCGTGGCCGGTGTGCTGCTCGGCGGCATCCACATGGCAGCCGTCGGGGCGACCGATCTGGAGGTGGGGAGCACCCGTGACGTGACGGTGAGAGTGACCTCGGCCCCTCGCCCGCACACGGGGGTGGGTGGGCAGTGGTGGAGCGCGCAGGCGGTGGTGACCAGTGGGGCACAGCGAGCCCGCGTGACCCTGACCGGCCGGGGCGCAGCGGACTTCGGGATGGGCGATGTGCTCGGTGCGCGGGCGGTGGTGGGGCCGCCCGGGGCCCGCGGCGAGTCCGCCACGCTACGGGTGGCCGGCCCGTCGCGGGTTACCCGCGCGACCTCCCCGTCCGCCCGGGTTCGGAATGCGCTGCGGTCGGTGGCCGGTGACGACGACGCCGGTTGGCTGCTGTCCGGCATGGCATTGGGGATGGACGAGGGGCTGAGCCAGGAGGCGCGCGATGACATGCGCGGTTCCGGACTGAGTCACCTGACCGCGGTGTCGGGGGCCAACTGTGCGGTCCTGGTGGTGCTGGTCCACTGGATCGGCGGTTGGCTGCGGCTCGGCCGGGCGGCCCGGACGGCCGGCGCGGCCGTGGTGCTGATCTCGTTCGCTGTCACGGTGGGCCCGCAGCCCAGCGTCCTGCGGGCCGTCGCGATGGCGGGGCTGACGCTGGTGGCCGGGCTGACGGGGGGCCGCCGGTCGGCCGGACACGTGCTGCAGGTCAGCGCGGTCGCACTGCTGCTGATCGACCCCTGGCTGGCCTACTCCGTGGGCTTCATGCTGTCGATCGCCGCCACTGCGGGCCTGATCCTGCTGATCGACCGCGGGCCGCTGGCGGCCACCGTCGCGGCACAGGTGGCCACGTTCCCGATCCTGCTGGCCATTGGAGGTTCGGTGGGCCTGCGCACCGTGCTGGCCAACGTCCTGGTGTCGCCCCTGGCGATGGTGATCCCGGTGGTGGGCCTGGCGACGGCCCTGCTCGAAGGGTCCCTGTCCTGGGGTTCCCCGCTGGTGGCGGCCGGCCGCTGGATGTGCCTGCTCGTGCTGCGGGTCGCCGGTTGGGACCTGCCCGGACAGCTGCACTGGCTGCCCGGCTGGCCGGGGGTGGCCCTCGCGGCGGTGGTGGCCGCCGCGGTGCTCATGTTGGGGCGGCGGCGAATGGTGGCGGTTGCGTTCGTGCTGATCGGCGGGGTGTCCTGGACGGCGCGGGCCGCGGACCCCTGGCCGCCACCGGACTGGTGGATCGTGGCCTGTGACGTGGGTCAGGGCGACGGCCTGGTGGTCCGCTCCGCCGGGCGCATCCTCGTGGTCGATGCGGGCCCGGATCCTGCGGCGATGGACTCGTGCCTGCGCCGGCTGGACGTGGGACGGATCGACCTGCTGGTCCTCACCCACTTCCATGACGACCATGTGGGGGGTCTGGCCGGGGTGCTGGGCGGGCGATCGGTCGGGCAGGTGTGGGTGAGCCCCTGCCGCGAGCCACCCGAGCAGTTCGCGACCGCCTGGCCCACGCTGTCGGGAATCCCGGTCAGCGTCCCGGCTGCGGGGACGCAGGTGCGGGTGGGTGACATGGTCCTGACCGTGATCTGGCCGCAGCGGGTCATCCAGGCAGGGTCGGTCCCGAACAACGCCTCGATCAGTTTCCTGCTGGCCGGACCGCAGGGCAGGGCCGTTTTCCTCGGGGACACCGAGCCGGAGGCGCACGCGGCGATCCTGCGCTCGGCCGATGTGCGCGCCGACGTCGTGAAGGTGCCGCACCACGGGTCCGCCCAGTTCCTCGCCGGCCTGCCCCGCGCGGTGTCGGCCCGGATCGCACTGGTCGGGGTGGGCGCCGCGAACCCGTTCGGACATCCCGCTGCGCAGACCCTGCAGGCCTGGCAGCAGTCCGGGGCGACCGTGTACACGACCGAGATGAACGGGGACATCGCGATCACGTCCGACCGTGCGGTCGCAGTTCGTGGACGGCCGCG
>DAOMFH010000300.1:0-3293 GCA_035429705.1 Actinomycetota bacterium | reverse complement strand
CGATCGCCGAGGTTCCCGCCGGCACAGCGGCACCGGTGGCGATGCCCACCGCCTGTCCCGCTTCCAGAGCCATCTCCGGCGCCTGCCCGGCGAGCACCGCTCCGACGACCTGCCATGGCCCATCGCCGGCGACCGCCCAGCCGTCCATCGCCGAGGTGTCGAAGGCGGGTAGGTCGGTCCGGGCGAGCACCTGCTCGTACAGGGTGCGGCCGTCGGCCCGGCTCAGCGGGATCGACTCAGCGGGCAGCCTTTCGGCCTCCCCCGCCAGTTCCCGCGCCGTGTACCAGTCCGGCTCACGCATCGGACTCCGGCTGCCATCCCTGGGCCAGCTCCCCGAGTTTGGCGGCCGTCTGTGCGGGGTCACCACCTGCCGCGACAGCCAGCCCGAACAGGTAAGTCGTCACCGGCGCGGCCGGTCGTTTGACGCCGTGCGCCGCATCCTTGGCCACGTCCAGGATCAGGTCGACGTCGACCTCCACGTCCAGTCCGAGTGTCTCCTTGACCGCATCAACCCACTCCTGCATGGTGAACCCCTTCTCGCGTGCCTCCATTATGGCCAGCCGCCTGCGCACCTCGGCCAGATCGGCCGGGGTGTCGATGTCGAGGACCCGGTCGCCACTGGCGGGTACGGCCTCGACCTCCAGGGCCGACAACACGGTTCGCATCGACATTCCGGCGCGCAGGCCGACAGCACGCAGGGCCGCGGTGCGGTACACGGCGCTGAGCGGTTGGGGGTGCCCGTCGGCGAAGGGCACAACCGCCTCGCTCCCGCCCATCCGGTCGAGCAGTTCCAGAACGATCTGCGCCCCGAACGGCATGTCCGTGGCCAGCACCGCGACCAAAGCGGTGTGCACATGGGGCAGGGCCGCGCCGATGGCGGCCGCCGGGCCTCCTCCCGCCGGCTGTTCGCGGGTAACCGTGATGCGGCGCCGCACCTGCGGATCGGGACCGACCACCACCACCGGGACCTCCGGTGGAATGTGCCCCAGTACCCGGTCGATCATGCGCAGCCCCGCAACCCGGGTGGTCGCCTTGTCCTGCCCCAGGCGGGTGCTGCCGCCACCGGTGAGCACGATTGCCGTCCAGTCAGCCACACCAGCACACTAGGAGTCAGGAGGAAACGATGAGTGAGGGTCTGTCCCACATCGACCACCGCGGCCAGGTGCGCATGGTGGATGTGGCGGGCAAGGACGTGACAGTTCGTACAGCGGTGGCGGAAGGTCAGGTGCGCACGGCGGCGACCGCCGCCATCCGGCAGGGGACCGCCCCCAAGGGCGATGTCCTGGCGACGGCCCGGATCGCCGGGATCATGGCCGCCAAACGCACGCCGGACCTGATCCCCATGTGCCATCCGATCGCCGTGCACGGCGTCGAGATCGAGGTCGATCCGGATCCCTCGGTCGATGTGGTGCGGGTCCGGGCAACCGTGCGCACCGCGGATCGCACCGGCGTTGAGATGGAGGCACTGACCGCCGTCACCGTGGCCTGCCTGACGATAGTGGACATGACCAAGTCGTTGGACCCCGCGGCCGTCATCGAAGCGGTGGCCGTAGTCAGCAAGTCGGGCGGCAAGACCGGGGACTGGCATCGATGAAGGCTGTCGTGATCGTCTGCTCGGACTCGGTGGCCGCCGGGCGCACCGAGGACACCACCGGACCGGTCATCGTCGACGGCCTGCGGGAACTGGGTTGTGACGTCGCGCAGCCCGTGGTCGTAGCCGACGAGACCCCCGCTATTTGCTCAGCGATCCGGGCGGCGTCCGCTGACGTGGTGGTATGCACCGGCGGCACGGGTCTGGGACCGCGGGACGTGACCCCCGACGCGGTCCGCAGCGTGATCGACCGGGAACTGCCCGGTTTCGGTGAGGCCTTCCGCGCCCGGGGCCGGACCAAGACGCCGTTGGCGGACCTGTCCCGCGCGGTCGCCGGAAGCATGGGTTCCACGCTGGTCGTGGCCATCCCGGGCAGCCACGGCGGGGTGCGCGACGGTCTGGCGGTGCTCGGGCCGCTGCTCTCCCACGCTCATCAGGTGATCGGCGGCGCAGACCACCGGGGCCTGGTGCGAGCCACTCCCATCTCCGCGCAGGAAGCCTCCGCGGCGGTGGCCGACCGAGCGGCCGGAGCGGTGGTGGTCTTTGAGGGCCGCGTGCGCGACCACGACCACGGGCGGCAGGTGGTAGCCCTGACCTATGAGGGACACCCGCAGGCCGACACCGTGCTGCGCGAGGTGCTGTCCGACGCCGGCGCCCGGCCCGGGGTCATCCGGGCCTCGGCGCTGCACCGCGTGGGGGACCTGGGCATCGGCGACCTCGCGTTCGTGGCGGCGGTCTCCGCCGCCCACCGCGGCGAGGCCTTCGCGGCGTGTGCGTGGCTGGTCGACGAGGTGAAGCGGCGACTGCCGGTGTGGAAGTTGCAGAAGTTCTCGGATGGGAGCCAGGAGTGGGTCAATTGCGCCTAGTCGATGCATTCGGACGCGTTCACACCGATCTGCGGGTGTCGCTGACCGACCGCTGCTCGCTGCGATGCACCTACTGCATGCCTGCCGAGGGCCTGCCCTGGCTGCCGGGCGCGCAGATGCTCAGCACCCCGGAGCTGTTGCGGCTGGTGCGGCTCGGGGTGGACCTGGGGATCGATAGCGTGCGGCTGACCGGCGGCGAGCCGCTGCTGCGCCCCGATGTGCTCGACGTGGTGGCCGGCATCGCCGCGATGGGCGTCGAGGTGAGCATGACGACCAACGGCCTGCGCCTGCCCGGCCTGGCCGCACCCCTGCGCGACGCCGGGCTGCGCCGGGTGAACATCAGCCTGGACACTCTCGAGCGCGACACCTTCCGGCAACTGACCCACCGGGACCGGCTGGTCGACACCCTGGCCGGGATCCACGCCGCCCAGGTGGCCGGCCTTCAGCCAGTGAAGATCAACACAGTTCTGCTGCGGGGGGTCAACGACCACGAGGCGCCCGAACTGCTGCGCTGGGCGATCGGCGAGGGCCTGCACCTGCGGTTCATCGAGCAGATGCCGCTGGATCCGCAGCACGGGTGGCGCCGTGACGAGATGGTTACCGCCGACGAGATCCTGACCGCCTTGGCCGAAGCGGGTTTCCGGCTCACCCCGATCGACGACCCGGGTCCCGCCCCGGCCCGTCGGTGGGACGTCAACGGCGGGCTGGCCACCGTCGGCGTCGTGGCGTCGGTGACCCGGCCGTTCTGCGGCACATGCAACCGGCTGCGCCTGACCGCCGACGGCCAGTGGCGCAACTGCCTGTTCGCGATCGGGGAGACCGACCTGCGCGAACCG
>DAOMFH010000299.1:0-3300 GCA_035429705.1 Actinomycetota bacterium | reverse complement strand
GGCTGGGCCACCTCACACCGGGATGATCGATGAGTAGGCGTTCAAGGCTGGTTGACCTCCGAGATGCGCGTACAAGACCGTCGAGTCCTTGCCGATCTCGCCCTGTTGCACGAGGTCGATCAGGCCGGCCATGGACTTCCCCTCGTAGACCGGGTCGAGAATGACCCCCTCGAGTCGGCCGGTGAGCAGGATGGCGTCGATCGTCGACTGCACGGGCACTCCATAGAGATCGCCGGCCCAGCCCTCCAGCACGGTGATCTCATCGTCGCGCAGGTCACGGCCGAGACCGATGAGGCTGGCCGTGTTGCGCGCGATCCGCGCCACCTGCTCCCGAGTCTTCTCGATGGTGGCCGAGGCGTCGATCCCGATCACGCGCCGCGGCCGGGCCTGACCGGCGAAACCCGCAATCATGCCCGCGTGGGTGCTGCCGGTCACGGTGCAGACCACGATCGTGTCGAAGAAGACCCCGAGTTCCTGTTCTTGCTGTTCCACCTCCTGGGCCCAGTTCGCGAACCCGAGACCGCCGAGCCGGTGGTCCGAGGCTCCTGCCGGGATCGCGTAGGGGGTGCCGCCGCGCTCCTTGACGTCAGCCAGCGCCTGTTTCCAGCTGTCCCGGAAACCGATGTCGAACCCGGCGGGATCCAGGCGCACCTCAGCACCCATCGTGCGCGACAGCAGGATGTTGCCGACCTTGTCGTTGACCGGATCGTCCCAGTCCACCCACTTCTCTTGCACCAACACCGCGGCCATCCCGAGCCTGGCGGCGACCGCCGCGACCTGGCGGGTGTGGTTGGACTGGACCCCGCCGATCGACACGAGGGTGTCGGCGCCCTGCGCGAGCGCCTCCGGCACCAGGTACTCCAACTTTCGGGTCTTGTTGCCACCGTAGGCCAGTCCGCTGTTGCAGTCCTCGCGCTTGGCCCAGATCTGTGTGCCGCCGAGGTGCTGGGAAAGCCGGGACAGTGGGTGGACCGGGCTGGGCCCGAACAGCAGTGGATACCGGGGGAAGTCCTGCAAGGTCATCGTCATCCTCCGCGGGTGGGGTTCGCGTGGCAACAGGGTAGCGACGCTCGGCCGATCCAGCGGCCGCCAGACACCCGCTCACCGATGGACGTCGCGAGGTGGCGACTCGTGCCCACCGTGGACATGACGCACGGGGGGGTTCAGACACCCCGAGCGGGACTTGCCCGGCGGGCTATTCGTAGTACGGCGGCGCCCAGCCCAGGTACGGGCCCCATTCGTTCATCCGTCGCCAGGCCACGGCCTTGACCGTGCCGTCCGGCATGTTGGTAACCGCCTTGTCATCGCCCACGTAGGTGGCGACATGACCGGCCGAATGCCCCGGGTCCCAGAACATCTGCGCACCGAGGGGCGGCTCGGGGTCCTTGGGGTGCGCTACACCGGCCGACTTGGCACGTCGCCACTGGTTCAGAGCCGTGTCGACCCTGGACCCTTTGGGCATGTAGGCGTCATCCGCCAACCGCAGGCACTGCCGCCAGTAGCCATCGGCCCGCTGCTCAGCCAGTTCCAGCAGGTAGGCCACCGCCTTCGCCGGTGACCGGCTCACACCCACCGGGCGCAGCGGCAGGCTGCGTGAAACCCGCTGCTGACGGTCCTGCGACCAGCCGGCACCCACCTCGATTCCCAAGTTCAACCCGGGGTCGGCGGCCGCGGGCGCTACCGTCAACGCGAACGTCAGGACAAGACCCCCGGAGAGAACGCGGCGCATATCATCTAGTGGGACAGATCCCCGGTTGTGCCGTTCCGGAATTCCAGTGATGTTGATCACGCTCCCACCGTGGCCGGAACATGATCGGCACGACGAATCGGGCGAATCGGGACAACACCTGCGCGTTGGGGATTCCGGTAGGGGTTGGGGACGTGATTCACCCGGACGGACGGATCGGCTCAACAGCGGCAGCGGCCTGGTCGATGAGCAGGCATGAGTGGGCTGTCCGTGGGTGTGTGGGCGGCGGCGGCAACGCTGGCGCTGGGGCTGGTCGGGCCGCCTGCGGCAAGCGCACGGGAGCCGGGCCCCGGCGGACAACGGGCGGTGGTCCCGGTGGCCACGTACAACGTTTGCAAGGTGAACTGCCAGGGCGGGCGATTCACGTGGGACCGGCGGCGCAACGCAGTGGTCCGGAACATCGTGGCAGCTGATCCCGCGGTGGTCGCCGTGCAGGAAGCACCGACCCTGCCCTGGCGCGGGACCACCCAGTGGGCCGATCTGACGGCCCTGCTGGCACGCCAGGGCTATCAGCAGACCAGCGACCAGGATGGCTGCACACAGGGGTGCACCCGAGGCGCGCACCTGTACTTCGACCCGGACCGGATCCGGGTGTTTCCGGTGACCCAGCCCTCCGGCCTGCCGGTCCCCCCCGAACAGTGCCGCCGGTACCTCGACGATCCGGATCTACCGCGCCGGAAGCAGGGGCCCTACTTCTCGGACTGGCACAAGTACGGGTGCGAGCAGCATGTCGGCTACACCGAGTACTACGACGTCTCCACGGGCATGGAGTCCCAGCGGCTCCTCAGTGGGCTGCAGTGGGGCCCGGTCCAGGACCGCAACGTCGCCTGGGCCTACCTGCAGGACATCGCCAGCGGCGGGGTCTTCCTCGCACTGTCCGTGCACATGCCCAACGAGAAGACCGCCCATGCCGAGCAGTTGCGCCGGCAGACCGCAGCAGGCTTGGCCACCTGGGTCGACCAGCACACCGCGCGAGTGGGGATGGCGGGCATACCCGTGATCCTGATGGGCGACCTGAACTCCTTCCAGTCGCGCCAGCCGAACGGCGCTCAGCAAACCTTCTACGACCGGGGCTTCACCGATGCGTTCTCAGCCCCCAAGCGTGTCAATCCCCGCTTCCCGACGGTCAACGTCACCCCCCTCACCCGGCGATGGGACGGCTTCCCGCCGAAGCCCTTCAAGTACTCACGCACGGCCAGTCGCATCGACTACATCCTGGCCAAGAACGGTGTTGTCCCGCTGCGGCATGAGGTGTTCCTCCAACTGCTGCCCGATGGAACGTTCGACAACCGGTATCGCGGCTCCGACCACAACCTGGTGCGCGCCGACATGTCACTGCCGGTCGTGCTGCGGTAGCCGGTAGCGACTGGCCGGCCCTTCAGCCGGACGCGGTGACCATGCCCCGCTGGGGTGCCGGAGGGTGGCCGCGCAGCAGGTCGGCGGGCACGGTCCGGATCAGCCGTAGTACGGCTCGGCCCAGCCGAGGTAGCGGCCCCATGAGTTCATCTGCCGCCAGTTGATCCGCTTGACCCGGCCACCGGGCATGTTGGTCA
>DAOMFH010000298.1:0-3314 GCA_035429705.1 Actinomycetota bacterium | reverse complement strand
ATGGCAGTCCAATCCACCATGACCCCACTGGGGAGCCCCTTGCCAGCGGCCGCCCTGTCCGACCCGGACGGCCGGCACATCGACCTGCGGTCGTACGCGGCGGGCGAGCCGCTGCTGGTCGTCTTCGCGTGCAATCACTGCCCGTACGTGCGATGGCTTGAGCATCGCTTGGGCGAAGTCGTGAGGCAGAGCGGCGTGCGGACCGTGGCGATCAACCCCAACGACAGCACCGAGTACCCCGATGACGATCCGGACGGCATGCGGGCGCAGGCCCATCGGGCCGGGTGGCGGTTCCCCTATCTGATCGATGGGGACCAGGACGTCGCCCGAGTGTTCGGGGCGGTGTGCACCCCCGACTTCTTCCTCTACGACCAGGACGGGCTGCTGGCATACCGGGGCGCTTTCGACGCCTCCACTCCGAAGAACGGGCAGCCGCTCACGGGCGCGCTGCTCGAAGCCGCCATCGGCGAGGTGCTCGCCGGTCGCGCGGTGCCCGAACCCCACCGGCCGTCGATGGGCTGCAGTATCAAGTGGCAGCAATCATGAAGCACTCAACGGACATGCTCATCGTGGGCGCGGGCCCGGTGGGGCTGTACGCCGCCTACTACGCGGGCTTCCGGGGTTTCCGAACCGTGCTGTGCGACACCCTGCCGGAGATCGGTGGGCAGATCTCGGCGATGTACCCGGAGAAGCTGATCTACGACGTCGCGGGCTTCCCGGAGGTCCGGGGGCGGGATCTGGTCGACGGGCTCGCGGCTCAGGCCGAGGTGTTCAAGCCGGTCTACGTACTGGGCGATCAGGCGACGGAACTGACGGATGCCGCCGACGGCGTCCGGGTCACCACTGCCTCGGGAGCGACCATCGATGCCAAGGTGCTGCTCATCACCGGCGGCATCGGCGCCTTCCGGCCGCGTCCTCTGCCCGCCGCCGAGCAGTTCACCGGAACCGGGATCGTGTTCTTCGTCCCCCGACTCGATGAGCATGCCGGTCGCGACGTGATCATCGTCGGTGGCGGGGATTCGGCCTTCGACTGGGCGCTGTCGTTGCAGCCGATCGCCAACAGCGTCACTCTGGTTCATCGGCGGGAGGCTTTCCGTGCTCACGCTGCCACCGTCGACCGGGTACGCGAACTGGGAGTCCGGCTGATCACCTCCAGCGAGGTCAGCGCGATCGAGGGCGACGCTCATGTGACAGGGGTGCGGATCACCCACAAGACCACCGGAGAGGAGACCCTCGCGCCGGCCGACACCGTGGTGGCCGCACTCGGCTTCATCGCCGCGATCGGCCCCCTGGCCCAGTGGGGGCTCGAACTCGAGAAGCGGCACATCGTCGTGGACACCACCATGGCCACCAACCGTGCCCGCGTCTACGCCGCCGGGGACATCGTCACCTACCGGGGCAAGGTCCCGCTGATCTCGGTCGGCTTCGGGGAGGCCGCTTTGGCGGTGAACAACGCCGCACCACTGATCGACCCCACCCACGGGGTCTTCCCCGGCCACTCCTCAGGGGATTCAGCCAGTTAGATACGATCTGAATATCATGAATTCTGCAGCGTTTGATGATGTCATTTCGGGGAACCGCGCCTTCGCCAGTTCCTACCACGATCGCGGCATGTCGGGACTGGCCGCCAAACACCTGGCGCTCATCACCTGCATGGACTCCCGGATCGACCCACTGGCCGCACTGGGCATGCGGGCCGGGGACATGAAGATCCTGCGCAACGCCGGCGCCCGGGTCACCGACGATGTCCTGCGCACGCTGGTACTGGCCACCCACCTGCTGGACGTCGACCGGGTCATCGTGATGCCGCACACCGACTGCCGGATGGCCAAGAGCACCGAGGCGGAAGTCCACCAGAGCATCCTGGACCGCACCGGGGTGGACACCCGCTCGTTGGAGTTCCGGACCATCGACGATCCGCTCGAGACGCTGCGAGCCGACGTCCAGCGCATCCGGTCCTTCCCGTTCATCCCCAACGACACCGCAGTGGCCGGAGGCGTGTACGACGTGGCTACGGGCCGACTCGACTTCCTGGATCTCTGAGCCGGGACCCTCCAGACGGCGAATGTCCTCGGCGGCCGGTTACACGTCCAGCAGGTCTCGGTTCAGCGCCGACGAACCCTCCACGATGAACCCGCGCCGGGGACCGACCTCGTTGCCCATCAGTAGACCGAACACGTCGTTGGCCGCCGAGGCATCCGACACGGTGACCCGCCGCAGTTGCCGCTTGGTGGGGTCCATCGTCGTCTCCCGCAGTTGCGAGGCATCCATCTCGCCAAGACCCTTGTAGCGCTGGATCGGGTCCTTGACCCGCAACCCCTTGCGCTGCAGGTCCGCAACGGCCTTGCGCATCTCGGCGTCGGAGTAGGTGTATCTGATCTCGTTCTTCGCGCCCGGCTTGACGACCTCCAGTCGATGCAGCGGCGGCACCGCGGCGAACACCCGGCCGGCGTCCAGCAGTGGCGACATGTAGCGGTGGATCAGCGTCAGCAGCAGACAGCGGATGTGAGCACCGTCAACATCCGCATCCGTCATGAGGATGATCTTGCCGTAGCGCACCTGGGCCAGGTCGAAACTGCGGCCGGTACCACCGCCGATCACCTGCAGGATCGCCGCACACTCGGCGTTCTTCAGCATGTCGGCCATCGAAGCCTTCTGCACATTCAGGATCTTGCCCCGGATCGGCAGCAGCGCCTGGAACTCCGAGTTCCGCGCGGACTTCGCAGTTCCCAGCGCGCTGTCGCCCTCGACGATGAACAGCTCCGTGGCATCGGTCACGTTGCTGCGGCAATCAGCCAGTTTGGCCGGCAGCGCAGAGGACTCCAGGGCGTTCTTGCGCCGCTGCACGTCCCGGGTCTGACGGGCCGCCAACCGGGCCCGAGCCGCGTTCGCGACCTTCTCCAGGGCGGCCTTCGCATTGGCCTTCTCCCCGCGCGGCGGCTTGCTGAACCACTCGGCCAAACGCTTGGCCACCACCCGGGACACGATCCCACTGACCTGTGGTGTGCCCAGGACCTCTTTGGTCTGCCCCTCGAACTGCGGCTCGGCCAGCCGCACCGTCACCACGGCGGTCAGCCCCTCGGTGATGTCGTCCTTGGTCACCGCGTCCTCACTGGCCCGCAACACCCGGGCCGCACGCAACTGCTCGTTGACCGTCCGGGTCAGCGCGCGCTCGAACCCGGACACATGCGTGCCGCCCTTGGGGGTGGCGATCACATTCACGAACGAGCGGGTCACCGTGTCATACCCGCTGCCCCAGCGCATCGCCACCGACACCGTGCAGGTGCGCTCGACATCCTGGGTGCTCAGGTGGC
>DAOMFH010000297.1:0-3317 GCA_035429705.1 Actinomycetota bacterium | reverse complement strand
GCGTCGGCTACGTGAACTACGTGATGGCCGAAGCCCTCGAGTACCTCACCCGCGGCGACTGTGCCGTGGTGGTTCCCCAGTACGCCTACGTGCCGAGCGCGCTGGCCCTCAACAAGACCCACGAAGGCGTGGAACTGCAGACCGCGGTCATCGAAGCGATCAGGCGACGCCTGGACGAACTCGCGTCGCCGAGCCGTCCCCGTATCGTGCAGTTCGGCGAGAGCCTCGGGGCGCAGGTGGCCGCGGACGTGGGCGGGCCGCAGGGGGTGCCGCGCTTCGACGCTGTGGGACTGTCCGCCGGGCTGTATCTGGGGGTCCCCTTCCGCAGCACCTTGTGGAAGCAGTGGTTGCACCACCGCGAGGAGTTGGACGAGGGCGGCGTCCTCGTGAACGTGTCCGAACCCTCCGAGATCCCGGTGGCCACGGCACGGCACGTGATGATCAACCACCATGACGACCCGATCAACAAGTTCTCCTACGAGATGGTCGTCCAGCGGCCCTGGTGGATGGGACCGGCGGAGACCCGGCCGCCCAAGGTGCCCCGGGAGTCGCTGTTCCGGCCGGTCATCACTTTCGTCATCGCGCTGGTGGACCTGGTCAACGGGATGGACTCGAAGCCGGGCGAGTTCCGCCGATTGGGCCACGACTACCGGATCGACCTGGCCGAGGCCCTCGAGAAGACCTACGACCTGCCCGCGACAGCCGACCAGCGCGACCGGATCGAGTCGGCCCTTCGCCGGCGAGAGCAGGAGTGGGCTGAGAAACGCCTTATCGCCCGGACCGGCGAGAAGGCTCTGCGACAACTGCGCGACACCATCAATTCGTGGGGGCAGGACACGGTCAATCTGCCGCTGGACGACCTGCCCGGTGACGACGCATCCTCCCGGCTGATCGACTACCTGAGCGCGCGGCTCGGGCAGTCCGGCAGTTCCACCGCACCTTAGCCCTTCATCCGTCATTCTGCAATCACGGTGGGTGACGGTCTAGATTCTCTGCGTGACGACGCATGCCATCCGCGGCCACACCCGGGTGTTCCCGTGGGTGATGATCGCCGGCGCCATGGCCTGCGCCGTCGCAGCCGTCACGCTCAGTCACACCCAGCCACAGCAACGAAGCCTCGCGCACCTGTTCGCAACTGCATTCGGCGTACTGGCGGCCTGCGGGGTGCTGCTGACCTCCACGGAACGAGCCGGCCGTGAGGTCAGCCGACGGCGCTACTTCCTGATCGCCGGAATCGGTACGGCCACCGTGCTCGTCGGCCAGAGCATCGGATACCTCGTCACCATGCACGAGACCGGCGCCTTCGACCCACGGGTGGAGATGATCCCGCTGCTCGTCGGCATGCCCGCGGCCACGGTCGCGGCCGCGCTGCTGGTATGGCCCCGCGGACTGCATGGTCGGGAACTCCTGCTCGTGGCCATCGACTCCGCCCTGGGGATCGCGGCGCTGGCGCTGATCTGGTTGGCGGCGATCGTCCCCCTCTGGGTCCAGATCGGTGATCCCGGACTGCGCGGGGTGGTGGCCGTCGACCAGTGGCTGCTGTTCACCGGGATCGCTCTGGTGGTGGTCCTGATGGCCGCCAGTCGCCGCCTGGGGTCCCTGCCACTGCCCCAGTTGCTGCTCCTGCTCGGCGGTGTGCTGCTGTGGCTGGTCAGCGACCTGCTCGGTGAGTTCGGCTCCGACAGACAGGCCAGTGTCTCCGCGTCAGTCATCGGATACTCCATCGCCGTGATCGTCCTGATGATCATGGGTTCACGGTCAGCCGCCGAGATCGAGACCCCGGAACACACCCGCTGGCGGTACGCCCTGTCCCTGCTTCTGCCGGTGGTACTCCTGTTCATCGCGGGGCTGCTGGTCGTCGCCTCCGCCGCTCGGGCCCTCGGCCCGGCGGGCTACCTGACTGCCGGTCTGGCGTGGCTGGCCCTGCTGTCCGGATTGACGATCGCCCGGGTGTTGACCTTCGGCGATGTGCGGGATGGGCAGCACCGCGAGATGGTTCAGACGCTGTCGGAATCCGCCGCACACGGATGGGTGGGCACGCTGCTGCGCGACACCGCCGAATACGTCATGGTGCTGGATGCCCAGGGACAGATCGTCTTCTCATCACCCCGCACCAGCGCGGAACTGGCCGAAGTCGAGCGGTTCCCCGACCTGGTGATCGATCCGGACGCCGGCGAGGTCGCCACCCTGCTGGCCGGAGTGACCCTGGGCTCCATCGAAGCCGGGCCGCACGAGATGCTGCTGCGCTCCCAGGACGATGCGGTGCGCGAGGTCGAGGTCCACCTGCGACCGATCCAGGACATCAGTTTCGAGGGATTCGTCGTGACGGGGGTGGATGTGACCGGCGCCCGGCGCCTGCAGCGCAGCCTGGACAGCACCCGGCGCCGCGATGAACTTACCGGCCTGCTCACCAGCGAGGCGATCCTGGCCGAGGTCGCCTCCGCACTGTCGCTGAACACCCGCGACCGCACCAGTGTCCTCTGTGCCGTACTCGACCTGTCCGACTTCGGGGTATGGAACGACACGCTCGGCCGGAACGGCGGCGACGAGATCCTGTGCAGCGTCGCCCGCGAGTTCGAGGGGCTGCCCCCGGAGGTCATCGCGGTCAGCCGACAGGGCGGTGACGCGTTCGGACTGCTGATGGTCTCCGCGTCCGTGGCATCCACGCTGGAACAGGTCATCGAGATCATCCGGAGATCGTTCACGGGCATGATCCTGCCCAGTGACACCGAGGTCGACCTGGTGTTCCGGATCGGCTACTCCATCGCCTCGCCCGGAGAGCAGATCGACGCGGAGCAACTCATGGACCAGGCCGGCGTCGCGCTGCGCAGGGCTCGCAAGAGCCGGCAGGCCCGGGTCGTGCGTTTCCAGCCCGGCATGAACGAGGATCTGGTCAACCGACTGGCCGCCGAGGTCCGCATCCGTGAGGCCTTGCACAACGACGGTGTCGTGGTCTACTACCAGCCGATCGTCTCGCTGGTGGACGGCGCGGTGCGCTCGGTCGAGGCGCTGGCCCGCCTGCACACCCACGCCACCGGCATCCTGGCCCCCGGCGCGTTCATCGAAGCCGCGGAGCACAGCGGGCTGGTCAAGGACATCGACCGGCAGGTTCGTGCCCAGGTGGCCACCGACTGGCCGGCCATCGCGGCGATGACCGATCAGGGTCTGCGCATCAACATCAACGTGAGCCAGAACGAACTCAACCCTGACCTGGCCGAGGAGCTTCACGCCATGGGACTCACCCGCCGCGTCGTGGTCGAGGTGACCGAAGCCTCCTTGCTCTCAGATCCGCAGACCGCCGGCCGGACCCTGGACAG
>DAOMFH010000296.1:0-3323 GCA_035429705.1 Actinomycetota bacterium | reverse complement strand
TGGTCGCGCAGCCGCTCGTAGGTTGCGAGTTTGTCGCGGGCGGCGGCCCGTTTGGCTTCGACGAAGGCCAGCACCGACTCCTGGTCGCCGGCGTCCACGGCTTGCACCTTGACCAGCAACTCGTCGCGGATCGCGGTGGGCCGGGGGGCCGCGCCGGTGAACTCGCGCAATGCCTCCCGGCCGGCATCGGTCAGGCGGAACAGTCGTTTGTTGGGCCGGCGCTGCTGCTGCACGACGCGGGCTTGCACCAGGCCGTTGTCCTCGAGCCGGTCGAGCTCGCGATACAGCTGCTGGGGGGTGGCCGCCCAGAAGTTGGCCACGGAAGTGTCGAAGACCTTGGCGAGGTCGTAGCCGGAAGCCTCGCCTTCCAGCAGCGCCGCCAGAATCGCGTTCCCGAGTGCCACGGAACCCCACTGTACTGTCGCCGCGGATTATGCAACGAATTGACTGATTGCCGTGGTGGACGTGGTCATGCCCGGCGTAAACTGTGATCGATCCCTATGCAACGAATTGACTAGGTATCGGGATGAGGGCTCGCCGGGACGTGGCCGGCCGGGGGTTCTCGGCAAGCCGATCGCGGACACGGGCTGGAGACGAGGGGCACATGACCGATTACGACGCAGTGGTCATCGGGGCCGGCAACGCGGGACTCACCGCCGCCGCCACGCTGCAGCGGGCGGGCGTGCGGACCCTGCTGGTGGAGCGGCACAACGTCCCCGGTGGCTGTGCCACGTCCTTCCGCCGCGGACGCTTCGAGTTCGAGGTGGCCCTTCATCAGCTCTCCGGGATCGGGCAGCAGGGGCAGCCGTTCTCGCTGCGGGGGCTGTTCGACTCGCTGGGGGTCAGCGACCGGATCGAGTTCATCGAGGAGCACGACCTGTACCGGGCGGTTGTGCCGGGTGAAGTGGATCTGACTCTGCCCGCGGACTGGGAGGGGGCCGCCGATGCGATCGAGCGGGCCTATCCGGGCAACGGTGAGCGGGCCCGGCGGTTCTTCGACCTCGTCCGGCAGATCGCCGTGTGGCAGGTCGCCGCGCGCAAGGGGATGCCCGTCGAGCAGATCGACCAGGTGCTGTTCCGGCAGGGCCTGCGGTCCACCCAGGATGTGCTCGACGACTACTTCGACGACCCGGCGGTCAAGTTCGCACTGGCCGCCTACTGGGGGTATCTGGGCCAGCCGCCGGAGTTCCTGCCGTTCCAGGACATGGCCACCTTGCTGTTCGCCTACTTCGAGTTCAAGCCGTGGCACATCCGCGGCGGCTCGCAGGCGATGTCGGCGGCGATCTTCGACGCGTTCACAGCCGCAGGGGGTCAGGCGCTGTTCAACACCGAGGTGCAGCAGATCCTGGTCCGGGAGGGCCGGGTCGCCGGGGTCCGGCTCGACGACGGCCAGGAGATCGCGACCCGTGACATCGTCTCGAACGCCTCCCTGCCGCTGACCTACGGGATGCTCGAGGGGGCGGCGGTGCCGGCCAACGTCCGGGAGGATCTGGGCACCCGCCGGATCGGGGTGTCGGCCTTCGTGCTGTACATGGGGCTGAACGCCACCGCCGCGGATCTCGGCTTCACGACCAGCACCACCTTCGTCAACCGGGACATGGACAACACGCGCACCTACGAGTCCTGGCGGACGCTGGAACCCGTGCGCGGTGTGGCGATCACGTCCTACGACGTGGCCCCGATCGGTTTCGCGCCAACCGGGGCCAGCCACGTCAGCCTGCTCACCCTGCAGTACGGCTGCGCGTGGGACCACGTGGACCCGGGTGACTACGCCCGCACCAAGTTCGCGTATGCCCAGACCCTGTTCGATCTGGTCGACCCGGTCGTGCCCGGTCTGCGCGACGCGATCGAGGAACTCGACGTCGGCACGCCGCTGACGATGATGCACTACCTTGGCCACCCACATGGTGCGATCTACGGCTACGACCAGGACGCCACCGAGAACTGGCTTTTCCGGACCAATGAACGCAACCCGCAGATCCCTGGTCTGTACATCGCCGGATCCTGGACCGGCATGGGTGGCTTCCAGCCCAGTCTCGAAGCCGGCGCCCGGATCGCCCGACGGCTGCTGCGTGCGCAGGCCGCGTGACCACGAGAGGATCATCATGAACCATCCCATCGCGCACAAGTACGACGGCGCCGCCGAGGTCGAGGCGCAGATCGCCGCGCGGGAGCCCGACACCACTGACTACAGCGCCCAGGTCCACCGGACCGTGGACACCTACCACCCCAAGCGGCTGCATCTGAGCGTTGCCGAGATCCGGCCGGAGACCGCGACCAGCGCTACCTTCCAGATGCGCGCCCGCGACGGGGGGCTGTTGCCCCCCTTCCTGGCCGGGCAGTACGTGAACCTGTTCATCGACGGGACCAGCCGGCCGTTCGCGATCTCGTCCAGCCCGGTGCACCGCGACCACTATGACCTCACCGTGCGGCGGGTGCCCGGCGGGCGGGTGAGCAATCTGCTGCTCGACACCCTCGCGGTGGGCGACGAGGTGACCACCACTGGGCCGATGGGCACGTTCTACCACAACCCGCTGTTCCACGGCGACGATGTGGTCTTCCTGGCGGGCGGGTCCGGGGTGGCTCCGGCGATGAGCATGATCCGCGACATCGTGGACAACGGTGCGGAGCGCCGCTTCCACCTGATCTACGGCTCCCGCGCCAGCGGGGACGTGATCTTCCGGGCCGAACTCAACCGGCTCGCGGCTGCGCACGCAAATATCAGGGTGGACCACGTCATCGCCGAGCCGGACGAAGCCTGGCCGGGTGCGAGCGGGTTCATCACAGCCGATGTGATCCAGGACCTGGCCGGCGACCCGGCCGGGCGGATGGTCTACGTGTGCGGGCCGCAGGCCATGTACGAGTTCGCCCTCGCCGAACTGGCCCTGCTCGGCCACCCGCGCCACCGCATCCGGTTCGAAGCCAACGGTGCCCCCGCCGACCCCGCCGCCCGGGCCAGTTGGCCGACCGGGCTCGACCCCGCCGAGCAGGTCACGGTCACGACCCGGCAGGGGAGTTTCCGCACCCCGCGCAACCGGCCACTGCTGGACGCACTGGAGGACCAGGGGATCTCACTGGAGGTCGCTTGTCGCTCCGGTGAGTGCAGCCTGTGCCGGGTGCGGGTTCTGTCCGGCGAGGTGCACACCGCCGACGAGGCCAAGCCGCGCATGTCCGACGCGGCGTTCGGCTACGTCCACTCGTGTGTGTCGTACCCGCTCACCGACGTCGAACTGGACCTTTGAGGCAGTACGTCAGCGGTTGCCGGGGGGAGGTTGGAAGCCCTCGTCCGAGTGGGCCAGGGCGACCCGGTGTGTAGGGCCCTG
>DAOMFH010000295.1:0-3326 GCA_035429705.1 Actinomycetota bacterium | reverse complement strand
CTGGTGAGCGCGACCGCGACGCCCATGTTCCCGCTGGGCTCGGTGCTGTTCCCGCACATGCCGCTGCCGCTGCGGCTGTTCGAGTCGCGGTACCTGAAGATGCTCGCGCGACTGCTGGACGAGCCGGACCCGCAGTTCGGGGTCGTGCTCATCGAGCGGGGGCAGGAGGTGGGCGGGGGCGACCAGCGCTTCGCGCTCGGAACCATGGCCCGGGTCGTGCGAGTGCAGGCGCAGGAAGGTTTCATGGCTGTGGTCGCCGTGGGGACCGGCCGTTTCCGGGTCGCCGCCTGGCTGGCCGAGGAGCCGTACCCGCTGGCGGAGGTCGAGCCGTTGCCGGACCTGCGGTGGGCGCAGGGCCTGCAGTCGGCCCGCGACGAGGCCGAACGGCTCGTCCGCGAAGCGCTCTCGATGACCCGCGAGCTGCCGGCGGTCGCGCTGGACTTCGACCTGGCCGAAGACCCGCTGACCGCGTGCTGGCAGCTGGCCGCACTCACCCCGGTCGGGGAGCTGGATCACCTGCGGCTGCTCGGGGCGGAATCGGTGCCCGAGTTGCTGGACCTGATCCGGCGGCTCGCCGGGGACGCCGTCGAGGCCCGGCGGTTCGGCGAGGGTGACTGAACCCGAACGAGCAGCCCCTTGTCACGTCTCGACTTTCATGTCACTGTGAATGACATGAAAGTCGAGGCGACCCGCGCCTACCGCATGACCGCCCGCGCGGACGCGGCGGCCAGGACCGGTGAGCAGATTCTGAACGCCGCCCTCGAACTGTTCTGGGAGAGCCCGACCACCGACATCCCCCTGGACGCGGTGGCGGCGCGGGCCGGGGTCTCGGTGCGGACCGTGATCCGCCGCTTCGGGAGCAAGGAGGACCTGTTCGCCGCAGCCGCAGCACTGCAGACCGGGCGCGTCGGCGCCCAGCGCGAGGACGCACCGGTGGGTGACGTGGCAGGCGCTGTGACCGTGCTCGTGGAGCACTACGAGCAGATCGGCGACGGGGTGTTGCGGATGCTGGCTGCTGAGCAGTCGATGCCGGCGCTGACTCCAATCGTCGAGAACGGCCGCACGCTGCACTGGGACTGGTGCCGCCGGGTGTTCGCACCCGTGCTCGATCGCCTGCCCCCGGCACAGCGCCACCAGCGGCTGGCCGAACTGGTGGCGATCACCGACGTCTACATGTGGAAGATCCTGCGCCGCGACGCGGGTCTGAGCCGCGCGCAAACCCAGTCCAGCTTGGTCCGGATACTCACCAGGATGATCAAGGAGTCATGATGTCCACAGTCCTCGCCTACACCTCCCCGGCCAGGGGCCATCTCTTCCCGCTCACCCCGATCCTGGACGAACTGCGGGCCCGCGGCCACCACATCACGCTGCGCACGCTGGCCAGCGAGGTGCCGCGGATGCGCGAGCGCGGGTTCGACGCCGCGCCCATCGCAGCGGGGGTGGAGGCGATCGAGTTGCGCGACTGGCAGGCCGGGGGGACGCAGAAGGCGCTGGCCGCCTCGGTCGGGACCTTCGTGGCCCGGGCGGAGCATGACGCGGCGGATCTGCGGCGGGCGATTGCCGAACAGCAGCCCGACATCGTGCTGGTGGACGTCAACTCCTGGGGTGCCAGCGCGGTTGCCCAGCAGTGGGGTGGGCCGTGGGCGGTCTTCTGCCCCTACCCGCTCGCGCTGCGCTCGCAGCAGGCGCCTCCCTTCGGCCCCGGACTGCCGCCCGCCCGGGGGCCGCTGGGCCGGATGCGCGACCGCGCCCTGCGTCCGCTGATCCACGCCGCCCTGCAGCGGCAGATGCTGCCCGGGCTCAACGGCCTGCGTGCGGACCTCGGGCTGCCGGCCCTGTCCAGCATCGACGAGCAGTTCCTCCTGCCCCCGCTGCTGGTCTACCTGACGGCCGAGCCCTTCGAGTACCACCGGGACGACTGGCCGGCGAACGTGGTCATGGTCGGCCCCTGCGAGTGGGAGCCGGAGTCGCAGGCGCCGGCCTGGCTCGACGAGGTCGACCGCCCGATCGTGCTGGTCACCACCTCCTCGGAGTTCCAGAACGACGGCCGGATCGTGCAGGTGGCCCTGGAGGCGCTCGCCGACGAGCCGGTCCACGTGGTGGCCACGCTGCCGGCCGACCAGGCGGAACTGGTCGCGGCGCCGCCGAACGCGCACGTCGCGCGGTTCGTGGCGCACGGGCCGGTTCTGGATCGCGCAGTGTGTGCGGTGACCCACGGCGGCATGGGTGCCACGCAGAAGGCGCTGTCCCGCGGCGTGCCGGTCTGTGCGGTGCCGCACGGGCGCGACCAGTTGGAGGTGGCACGCCGCGTTGTGGTCGCCGGCGCCGGCACCCGGCTGCCGAAGCGGAAACTGACACCGCAGCGCCTTCGCGAACAGGTCCGGGCCGCCATGACCATGCAGGCCGGTGCGCAACGGGTGCGGGAGGGGTTCCGGCGGGCCGGTGGCGCGCAGGCCGCCGCGAACGCGGTCGAGCAGCGGCTGCTCACGAACACGGCGGCAAGCGGCTGACCGGCGACCGGCCCGGAGCGGAGTTTCGCCGTAGAGTCGCCCTATGCCGCAGTTGCCGCTGGGCTGGCGCACCGACCTGGATGTGCTCGAACGCAGTGGGGCGGTGTTCGAGCGCCGAGGCGACCACCTCATCGTGAGGTCGCCGGACAACCCGGGCTTCCACTGGGGGAACTTCCTGATGGTGACGTCCCCGCAGCTGGCCGGGCAGCCGCAGCGCTGCCTGGCGATCTTCCAGGAGGCCCTGCCCGAAGCCCGGCACGTCGCGGTCGGCCTGCCGGTCCCCGCGGCCAGGGCGTGGCAGGACTCGGGCGTGCCCTACGAATGGGATCTGGTGCTGGCCAGCACGCAGCCGCCGGCTCGCGGAGCGGCGCCGGCCGGGTACTCGGTGCGGCAGTTGCACAGCGCGGACGACTGGTCACGGTGTGTACACGCGGACATGGCCGAGCATGTGCGGACCGGCGGGAGCGCGGACGACGGGTACCTCGGTTTCGCGCAGGCGAGCATGCGCAGTCGGGCGCATCTGACCGAGCGGGCGCACGGCGCGTTCTTCGGGGCGTTCGCCGGCGACGAACTGGTCGCCGACCTGGGGATCGTGATGTGCGACGGGGCCGTCGCCCGCTATCGCAGCGTCGCCACCTCCCACGGTCACCGCCGCCGGGGCCTGGCCTCGCATCTGCTGGCGGTGGCGGGCCAGTGGGCCGCCGGGCGGGGTGCGGTCCGGTGGGTCATCGTGGCCGAGCCCGGCAGCGACGCCGAGCGGTTGTACCGGTCGCTGGGAATGGTCCCGGCGGCGGCGTCCTGCCAGGCCTACCGGGC
>DAOMFH010000294.1:0-3336 GCA_035429705.1 Actinomycetota bacterium | reverse complement strand
CAGATCACCGCACTCACGTCGGTCACGTGCGCAGATCCCCCGGGCTGGTCAGGAACCCGGCCCCCCAGCTCATGTGCATGGTGGCCAGGGCCAGGGGCACCCGGGCCCGGACCTCCGGTGGCTCACCGGCGCTGATCAACCAGCCGCCGGCGGTCACCGCCGCGGCGTATCCCAGCGCCGGCAGCAGCCCGAGCCAGGCGTGTCTGCGGCCGCCGGCCGTGCCCACCGCGGCCAGGACGGCCCCGGCGGTCATGGTGGCGACCGCCGCGGGCGGCGCGAGGTAGCGCAGGCTGACCGTCTCGGAGTGCTGGCGCATGATCTCGCGGCGCCAGCGCCCGTAGTGCGAGTACTGCTTGGCCAGGGCGCGGACCGTGCTGCGCGGACGGTAGGTGACCGCCATGTCCGGGGTGAACCAGACCACCCCGCCGCTCTGCCGGATCCGGTGGTTCATCTCCCAGTCCTGCGCCCGCACGTAGGCCTCGTCGTAGCCACCGACCCGCTCGATGGCCTCCCGCCGGAAGGCGCCCAGGTAGACCGTCAGGGCCGGCCCCTCCTGGCCCCCGGTGTGGAACGACGCGGCCCCAACACCCAGTGGCGAGCGCATGGCACAGGCCACGGCCCGCTCGAAGTCGGTGACCCCTTCGGCCGCCATCACCCCGCCGACATTGTCCGCGCCGGTGCGCTGCAACACGCTCACGGACGTGCTGATGTAGTCGGATGGCAGCAGCGCATGGCCGTCCACCCGCACGACGATGGGATGCTGGGTGGCGGCCAGTGCTGCGTTCAGTCCGGCCGGCGTGCGCCCGGTGGGATTGGGCACCAGGACGATCCGTGGGTCCCGGGTCTGCAGTTCGGCAGCCACTTCGTCGGTGCGATCGGTGGACGGGCCCAGCGCGAGCGCGATCTGCAGGTCGCCGGGGTAGTCCTGCCCGGTTATTGCCGCGACCGACTCGGCCAGGTGCTGCTCCTCGTTGAGCACCGGCATGATCACTGCCACTGGTGGTGTCTGGTCCATCAGGACGACGGTATCCCGCACGCCCGGCCGGGGGCAGCCGGACCCGGCAGGACACGTGCGCGCCCACTGCCACGGAATCGGCCGGCCCGAAGTTACGGTGGAATCCGTTCGATGAAAGGGACCCCCACAGTGCCGTTCCGTCGCTATGCGCGCCTGCTCGCCACGATCTGCGCGGTCGTCATCCTGCTCGGCAGTGGGGCCGCCTGGGCCACAGTCCGCCACTACGCGGGCCAGGTGCAACGCATCGACGCGTTCGGCGAGCAACGGGACGTACCGGCCAGCGGCGACCCGCTCACGTTCCTGGTGGTGGGGTCCGACAGCCGGGAGGGTCTGTCCGACCGGCAGGTCCGCAGACTGCACACCGGCTGGGACGTCTACGGCCAGCGCACGGACACCATGATGCTGGCGCACATCAGCCGGGACGGCGGCGTCAGTGTGGTCAGCCTGCCGCGGGACTCGCTGGCCACCGTTCCGGCCCACACCGACGAGAACGGGGAGCAGCAGCCCGCCCGTGAGGACAAGCTGAACAGCGCGTACGCGTACGGTGGTGCGCCCCTGCTGGTGAAGACGGTGGAAGCCGCCACCGGACTGCGGATCGACCACTACCTCGAGATCAATTTCGCCGGTTTCGTGTCGATGGTCAACGCACTGGGCGGCGTGGAGGTGTGCCTGCCCGCGGACGTGTACGACCCACCCTCCGGCCTGCAGCTACCCGCCGGGCGTTCCACCCTGAAGGGGCGCGCGGCACTCGCCTACGTCCGGGCGAGGGAGTTCGACCCGACCGCCGACATCGGCCGCATGAAGCGCCAACAGGGATTCGTCGCCAGCATGGTGCACAAGGCCGCAAGTTCCGCGGTCCTGATGGACCCGGCCCGCGCCTCGGCGTTCGCCGACGCGATGCTCAGCAGTATGCGCGTGGACCAGAACCTGGACAACGGCCAGGTCATGGAACTGACCCGCCGCCTGGCTCAGATCGACCCCAGCCGGGTCACCTTCCGGACGGTGCCGGTGACCGGTGAGCGCTCAATGGGGGCGATCGGCAACGTCGTCGAGTGGGACGGCCCGGGATCCTCGGCGATCTTCACGGCTCTGCGCGACGACACCCCCATCCCGGACCAGCCGAAGGCCCCGCGCGTCGAGGTGGCACCGGCCAACATCAGCGTGCAACTGCTCGGCACCGCAGACACGGCGGCCAGGGCCCAGACGGACTTCGAAGCGGCCGGCTACTCGCTGGTCGCGCAGCCGGTCCCGGGCTCGCTGACCACCACCACGATCGAGTACGACCCCGGCTACGACGTATCGCTGAAGACCCTGCAGGCTGCCCTGCCCGGGGCCAAGGCGGTCGCAGTCCCGGGACTGGGGTCGACCTTCCGGGTGACCATCGGAGCCGACTACTCCGGGATCACCCAGGTGTCGGTCAAGGACCCCACCGCCCCGG
Organism: Actinomycetota bacterium; assembly: GCA_035429705.1. Taxonomy (GTDB): domain Bacteria; phylum Actinomycetota; class Actinomycetes; order S36-B12; family UBA10799; genus JADKAV01. The sequence goes on along the minus strand of DAOMFH010000294.1, from coordinate 883 downwards.
ACCGGCCCCGCACCGCCGGCGACGACCTCTGCAGCTGAGAATCCGCCGTGCCCGGGACGTTGGCCCCGGGCAGGGCGGATGAGTCGGGTCACTTCAGCAGGTTGCGCGCCATCACCAGTCGCTGGATCTGGTTGGTGCCCTCGTAGATCTGGGTGATCTTCGCGTCGCGCATGAACCGTTCGGCGGCATAGTCCTTGACGTAGCCGTAACCGCCGAGGATCTGCACCACGTCGACGGTCACCTTCATGGCGGTGTCCGACGCCAGGCACTTCGCCGCACTGCCGAGGAAGGTGGTCCGCTCGTCCTTGCGCTCGCCGGAGGCCGCGGCGAAGTACACCAGTTGCCGGGCGGCTTCGATCTGCATGGCCATGTCGGCCAGCATGAACTGGATGGCCTGGAAGTCCGCGATCGCCTTGCCGAACTGCTTGCGCTCCTTGGCGTAGTCCAGCGCGAGGTCCAGCGCGCCTTGGGCCAGACCGACGGCCTGCGCCCCGATGCAGATGCGGGTGAGGTCCAGCGTCTTCATGGCCGTGGCCCAGCCGGTGCCTTCCCCACCGATCATCCGGTCGGCGGGCAGTTCCACGTTGTCGAAGTACAGTTCACGGGTCGGGGAACCCTTGATGCCCAGCTTGCGTTCCTCGGCACCCAGGGAGAATCCCGCGTCGTCGGCGTGCACCACGAATGCACTGATCCCGCGCGGGCCCGATCCGGGGTCGGTCGAGGCCATGACCGTGTAGTACTTGGAAACCCCCGCGTTGGTGATCCAGCGCTTGGCCCCGTTGAGCACCCAGACGTCCCCCTGCTTGACCGCCCGGCTCTTCATGCTGGCCGCGTCGCTGCCGGCCTCCGGCTCGCTGAGCGCGTAGGAGAACATCGCCTCACC
>DAOMFH010000293.1:0-3339 GCA_035429705.1 Actinomycetota bacterium | reverse complement strand
GCGCAAGACTGGCCGCGTGCTCGCCCTCGTACTCGCAGTCCGCTTCGCGGTGGAACTGACCCTGCTGGCCGTCTTCGCTTGGTGGGGATACACCCTCGGCGGTCCGTTGGCCGCTGCGTTGTGCGCCGTTGGAGTTGCGGCTGGCTGGGGACTGCTGCTGTCCCCCAAGGCCCGCATCCGCCTGACCCCTACCGTCCGAAACGGTGTGGAGATCGCGGTCTTCCTGGTCGCCGCGGCCGCCCTCACCACCCTGGGACGTCCATGGTGGGGGGTCGCATTGGTTGCCGTCGATGTCGTGATCCTGCTGGCGTTGAGCCGGCTCAACGCAACGACCGCCGGGGAGCCAGTCAACTGAGACCTGCGCATCTGAAAGCCAGCGCTGAGCGTGGTGCTGATTGTCGCGGCGCATTCAGCCGTCGGGGGCCACAGCGTTGATGATCCGGGTCAAGCGGTGTCGTTCCGGCAGGTGACAGCCAGGTCACGGCAGGTCTAGGCTCGGCGGACATGCGCGCCTTGCTGGTCGGACTTGTCGTCGTCCCCCTCGCCGCCTGTGCGGGTAGCTCGCAGCCGTCCGCCCAGGAGTCGTCGATCCCGGGCCTGCCCGACAGCGCGGTCACGGTCATGCAGTCGGCCCCCTACGCCGGGTCCACCTGGGCGGTCCGGGTGCAGGACGCGCAGAGCGGCGAGACCCTCGTCGACTACAACGCGGCGGCGCTACTGGAACCCGCGTCGGTGACGAAGACCTACAGCGTCGGCTCGGCCTGGCTGAAGTTCGGCCCGGACTCGAAGATCACCACCCCTGTTGTCCGGCACGGCCAGGTCAGTGGGGGAACCCTCGACGGCGACCTGATCCTGGTCGCCCAGGGGGACATCCTGATGGGCGGGCAGACCGGCCCCGACGGCCAGGTCGTGTTCACCAACATGGACCACAACGACGCGAACCTGCTGCCCGGCGCCACGATCGCCGACAACGACCCGCTGGCCGGCCTCGACGACCTGGCCGCCCAGGTGAAGGCCGCGGGGATCGACCGGGTCGCCGGGGATGTGGTGGTCGACGACCGGCTGTGGGTCACGCAGGACCTCGGGGAGAACGACGGCCCGGTCTCACCCATCGTCATCAACAACAACCTGATCGACGTCGTCGCGACGCCCGGCGCCGTCGGTGAGCGTGCCAAGGTCCGGATGCGCCCCGAGGTCGCGCCGTGGCGAGTGGTCAATCGAGTCAAGACGGTGGCCGCCGGGCAGGACGGGGCCATCGCCATCACCAGCCCCGAGTACGGGGTGATCGAACTGAGCGGCACCATCGCCGCCGACGCGGACCCGCAACTCAAGGTGGAGCACTTCGACGACCCGCCGCGGTTCGCGCGCACCGCGTTCATCGAGGCGCTGCAGCGCGCCGGAGTCACGGTGTCGGCCAACCCGGCCGCGCCCAACCCCCGGCGGGATCTGCCCGCCCGGACCCGGGTCGCGAAGCTGCCCGAAGCCGCCGCGCTCGAGGGCCTCCCGCTGGAGGAGAACGGCACCTACATCCTCAAGGTCAGCTACAACCGGGGCGCGCAGACGCAGGTGTGCCTGCTGGCCGCGTCCGTGGGCAGCCGGGATTGCGACGACGGCTTCCCGGAGATGGCCAAGGTGCTGGGCGCGGCCGGAGTGGACACCCTGCAGGTGTCGCTGATCGACGGCTCGGGCCTGCCGGGCAACTTCGTCACGGCGGCGTCGGTGGCGCAGTTGATGCAGGTGTTCAACGCCCGCCCGGACGCCGCGCGCTGGCAGAACGCGCTGCCGATCATGGGCGTGGACGGGTCAGTTGCCACGGTGCAGACCGGCAGCCCGGCGGCGGGGAAGGTCTACGCGAAGACGGGGACCCTGGGCGGCGCGGACCTGCTCAACCAGCGGCTGCGGGTGGAGACCAAGGCGCTCGGCGGATACATCGAGGCGCAGTCCGGGCGCAAGCTCGCGATCGCCATCATCGTCAACCAGGCGATGTTCGGCGACCTCGAAGGGGTCTTCGCAGCCAACGAGGATCTGGGCAAGATAGCCACAAGCATCTACGAGGCGTACTGAGGAGGCCCGCACATGGCGCCACTGGATCTGTCGTTGTATCCGCCGCACACCAGCCTGGACGATGCCGGCCGACTGACGATCGGCGGCTGCCGGGTGGCTGACCTGGCCGAGCAGTTCGGCACGCCCGCGTATCTGGTCGATGCGGCTGGGTTACGGGAGCGCGCGCAGGCCTTCCAGCACGCGCTGACCTCCCGGCATCCGCGCAGCCAGGTCCTGTTCGCCACCAAGAGCCTGCCGACTCCCTCGGTGATGGGCCTGATCGCCAGCACCGGGTGCGGGGTGGACGTGGCCGGGCTCGGCGAACTGCTGGCCGCCCAGCGCGCCGGTATCGACGCGGCCGGCATCGTGCTGCACGGCAACGCCAAGACCGACGCCGAGATCGGCATGGCCATCGAGATGGGCATCCGCTACATCGTGATCGACAACCTCGACGACGTCGCCCGGATCACCCGGCTGGCCAGGCACCCGATCCCCGTGCTGCTGCGCGTCAGTCCCGCGGTGCAGGCCGACACCCACGAGAAGATGGCCACCGGCCACGACGCGTCCAAGTTCGGCATTCCGAGCCACCAGATCGCCGGTGTGATCGAGACGATCCGGCGCGAACCACTGCTGGACCTGCGCGGGCTGCACGTGCACATCGGCTCGCAGATCCTGACCATCGAGCAGTTCGAACTGGCTGTGGCCGCCCTGGGCCAGCTGGAACGCTTTGATGTGTACGACCTCGGCGGCGGGCTGGGCATCCGCTACGTTCCGTCCGACACCGCCCCGACCATCGACGAGTACGCCCAGCGCCTGGTGGATGCGGTGCACCGCCATCTGGGCAGCAACGTCGAACTGCTCATCGAACCCGGACGGTCGATGATCGGACCCAACGTGGTCACCGTCTACCGCGTCGTGACGATCAAACGCGGCGTTCGCACCCACGTCGCCGTCGACGGCGGCATGGGCGACAACCTGGAGGTCGCGCTCTACGGGCAGGCCTACCACCCGGCGATCATCGACAAGTCGGGCCCGGTCGAAGTGTGCGACGTGGTCGGCCGGCACTGCGAGTCCGGGGACACGTTCGTGCTCGACCACGGACTGGTGCACCCGGAGGTCGGCGACCTGCTGACCATCCCGGTCACCGGGGCGTACACCTTCACTGTGGCGAACAACTACAACGGTGCTCTGCGTCCGCCGGTGGTGTTCTGCGAGGACGGCGAAGCGCGGTTGGCGGTGCGCCGGGAGACCTACGAGGACATGCTGGGAAGGGATGTTCTGGCCGGGGGCTGAGCG
>DAOMFH010000292.1:0-3345 GCA_035429705.1 Actinomycetota bacterium | reverse complement strand
GTCGTGGCCGAGAAGTACCCGGTCAACATCGCCCTGCACACCGACCACTGCCCGCAGCAGAAGCTCGACGGTTTCATGCGCCCACTGGTGGACATCTCCATCGAGCGCGTGAAGGCCGGCAGGTTGCCGCTGTTCCAGTCGCACATGTGGGACGGCTCCGCGATCCCCTTGGACGAGAACCTGGACATCGCCGAGGAGATGCTCGACAAGTGCCACCAGGCGAACATGATCCTCGAGATCGAGATCGGCGTCGTCGGTGGTGAGGAGGACGGCATCGAGGCCAAGCACGACGCCAAGCTCTTCTCCACCCCCGAGGACGGGCTGGCGACCGCCGCCAAGCTGGGTCTGGGCGAGCGCGGCCGCTACATGGTGGCCGCCACCTTCGGCAACGTGCACGGCGTGTACAAGCCCGGCAACGTGGTTCTGACGCCGGGCATCCTCAAGGAGATCCAGGACGCCGTCGGTGGCAAGTACGGGGTGGACAAGCCGTTCGACCTGGTCTTCCACGGCGGTTCGGGTTCCCTGCTGGAGGAGATCCGCGAGGCCCTCGACTACGGCGTGGTCAAGATGAACGTCGACACCGACACCCAGTACGCCTTCACCCGTCCGGTCGCCGACTGGATGTTCAAGAACTACGACGGCGTGCTGAAGATCGACGGTGAGGTCGGCAACAAGAAGCAGTACGACCCCCGCGCCTACGGCAAGGCCGGCGAGGCCGGGATGGCCGCTCGCGTGCTGCGCGCCTGCGAGGACCTCCGGTCCGTGGGCACCAAGATGACCTGACCAGCATTGCTTCGAACCGGCGCGGCAGCCCACGGGCACCGCGCCGGTTCGCGTTCATCCGGTGGTTGCGCGTCGGATCCGGACCTTTGGTCGCCAATCCCGGGGGGTGCGTGGAAGGATGCTGGTATGGACGTTCTGAGCGATGAACAGTGCTGGGAACTGCTGGGTCGGGATCAGATCGGGCGACTCGCGGTGGTCGTCGCAGGCCGGCCCGACATCTTCCCCGTGAACTACCTGCTTCACGAGGGTGAGATCTACTTCAAGACAGCTGAGGGCAGCAAACTCGCATCCATCATGACCCACCGGGAGGTGGCCTTCGAAGTCGACGGGTACGACGAGGCCACGAACGAAGCCTGGTCCGTGGTCCTCAACGGGATGGCACGCGTGCTCACCCACGAGGAGGACGAGGAGGCCGCCCGGGAGTTGCCGATCACCCCTTGGCACAACGAGCCGAAGCGGAACATCGTGGTCATCGAGCCCACTGAACTCAGTGGCCGCCGGTTCGTGGCGGAGGGCCGCCGGTAGCGTTCCGGGCGTGCAACCACCCCGTGTCGGGGGAGACACCGGGGGGCGCGCTGGTGGTTGAATACGCGCGTGGATCTGACCTCCCTGGTGCCCGCCGCCCTGCGCGGATACCGCAAGTCCTGGCTGCGTACCGATCTGATCGCCGGGATCACCCTGGCTGCGGTTGCCATCCCGGAGGTGATGGGCTACACCAGCATCGCTCAGACCCCGATCGTGACCGGGCTGTACACGCTGATCCTGCCGACCCTGCTTTTCGCAGTGCTCGGGTCCTCCCGCCTGCTGGTGGTCGGGGCGGACTCGGCGACCGCTGCCATCCTGGCCGCCGGTCTGGCCGGGGTCGCCGTCGCGGGGCTCACGCCGAATTCCCAGGAGTGGCTGGCCTACACGTCGTTCATCGCGCTGCTGTGCGGCGGTCTGCTGCTGATCGCCCGCTTGGCCAGACTCGGGTTCCTCGGCGACTTCCTGAGCGCCTCGGTGCTGATCGGGTTCCTGACCGGCGTGGGCGTGCAGGTGGCGACCGGGCAGCTGCCGGACATGCTGGGCATCCCCAAGGGCACCGGGTCCTGGCTGCGCCAGCAGTGGGACCTGCTGACCAGCCTCGGCTCGGTCGATTGGCTGACACTCGCGTTCGCGCTGGGCGCGGTGTTGATCATCCAGGGCTTCAAACGATTCCGGCCAGCGGTTCCCGGGGCGATAATCGCGGTGGTCGTGTCCATCATCGTCTCGGCGGTGATCGACGCCCCGGCCCTGGGCGTCGCGGTGGTGGGTGCGGTGCAGGGAGGGTTCCCACCGATCGGGCTGCCGCGGGGCATTGACCTGGGCGTCTTCGGTCAGTGCGTGGGAATCGCGTTCTCCTGCTTCATCCTGATCATCGCCCAGTCCGCGGCCACCTCCCGCAGTTTCGCGATGCGGCACGGCCAGAAGGTCGATGTGGACCGGGACATCGTCGGCCTGTCGGGGGCGAGCTTCGCGGCCGGGCTGTCCGGGACCTTCGTCGTGAACGGCAGCCCGACCAAGACCCAGATCCTCGACGAGCTCAAGGGCCGTACCCAACTGGCCAACATCACCATGTCGGCGGTCGTTCTGCTTGTGGTGATGTTCCTGACGGGCTTGCTGGCCGACATGCCCAAGGCGGTGCTGGGGGCGATCGTGTTCCTCATCGGCCTGGACCTCATCGACTACCTGGGGCTCAAGCGCATCTGGGGACAGAAGCGGGGCGAGGGGGTCATCGCGGTGATCACCGCGGGGGTCGTCTGCGCGATCGGTGTGGAACAGGGCGTCATCCTGGCGGTCGTGATGAGCATCGTGTGGCTCATCCAGCGGCAGTACCGGCCGGACTCCTTCGTCATACGGTCCTCCGGTGACGAGGAGGTGTTCGAGAACGCCGTCCTCGGCGCCGAGACCATGCCCGGCCTGATCATCTTCCGCTACGACGCGGAACTCTTCTACGCGAACGCCAACCGGTTCGTCGATGACGTGGAGAAGGTCGTCTCGTCCGCGCCGCACCCGTTGCGCTGGCTCGTGCTGGACTGTTCGAGCATCACCGACATCGACTACTCGGCGGCGATCAGCGTCAAGGGGCTCATCGACTACGTGCACGCCCACCACGCGCACTTCGGCATCATGGGCGCCGACCCCAGTCTGCTGCACACGATGCGCTCCCTCGGCCTGGACGAGGACTTCACGCGGGACCGGGTCTTCGACGGCTTCGACGATGTCGTGGCCGCGTACCGGCGGCAGGACACGCCCAGCTGAGTCCGGCCGGCGCCGATACCCGCCCCGGGCAGGAACTCGACGGTGGCGCTGCGTGAGCGGCGAGCGGTCGGTCATGCCTTGCGGTAGGTTCGTCCGAGGGACCAAGGGAGGCAAAATGCCGGCGATCGTGCTCGTGGGTGCCCAATGGGGGGACGAGGGCAAGGGCAAGGCCACGGACATCCTGGGCGACCGGGTGGACTACGTCGTGCGCTACCAGGGCGGCAACAACGCCGGCCACACCGTGGTCATCGGCGACGAGAAGTACGCCCTGCACCTGCTGCC
>DAOMFH010000291.1:0-3349 GCA_035429705.1 Actinomycetota bacterium | reverse complement strand
GCTACATGCTGCAGGTCAGCGAGAACAACATCGCCGAGATGCTCTACCGGCAGGTCGCGGTCGAGCGCGGACGCAAGGGCACCTTCAAGGGCGGTCGACTGGCGGCCCGGGACACCTTGCGGGAACTCGGTCTGGACACCACCGGACTGAAACTGATGGATGGCAGCGGTCTGTCGCGCGACGACCGGCTCACCCCCCGCTTCCTCACCACCCTGCTCCGACTGGCCCTGCAGACGAACCAGTTCCCGGAGTTCAAGTCCTTCCTGAGTTCGCTGCCGGTCGGCGGGCGCACCGGGACGCTGTCCCCCAGCACCGCCCGGTTCACCACCGCACCCAGCAGATGCGCCGCCGGTCAGGTGTTCGCCAAGACCGGGACGCTGTTCGACACCATCGGCCTGTCCGGCTACACACGCGCCGCCGACGGCGAGTTGAAGGTGTTCTCCGCACTGGTGAACAACCGTCCGCAGCGCTACTCGCCACTGTCGACCCGGCAGGCCGTCGACGGTTTGGTGGCCACAGTCAACGGATGCTGGGGGCCGACCGGCAAGACGGGTCAGCCCCCGGCCTGACGCCGGACGTCAGCGCAGTCTGCCGGCGATCGCATCACGGGCGGAAACCAGTTCGCTGAGTACCACCTCGTCCGGATTCTGCAACATGTGAAGACCGACCACGGCTTCAATGCCGGGCACGCTCAGGGCCGCTGCGGCTGATGCGACACCACCGGGTCCACGAGGTGGCGTGACCACCGGGCGGCCGTCCCCCCGGCGAGACATGAGCACGGCCTGTCCGGCGGCGGTGTCCTCAAGCGCCGATCGCGAACCTGCCCGGACCCCGACAAACACGTCGGCGCGGGACGGTTCGACCACCTCCACCACCACCAGGCCGTCCGCGCCGTCGGCGATGGCCAGGTGCGCGGTGGCGGTGGTCGCGTCGGCGAGCCGGCGCAGGGACGGTTGCGCGGCTTCGCGCAGCAGCGGTTGGACCTGCCGGGACAACCCGATCAGCCCGAGGCCGACATGGCACCGCCCGTCGGCCGCCCGGCGCAGCAGGGCGTGCTTCTCCAGCGTCACCACCAGCCGGTAGACCACGGTGCGCCCAACACCGAGTTCCGTCGCGATCTCGCTGACGCGCAGTCCCTCCGGGTGGTCGGCGAGCAGGTTCAGCAGGGTCAGTCCCCGGTCCAGGGTCTGCGAGGTCTCAGCGCTCATTCTTCCCCGGCATCGTCCCCGCCCCGGGGCAGTCCCTTGTAGATCGCCTCGCAGGCCGGGCAGACCGGGAAACGGGACGGGTCCCGGCTGGGCACCCACACTTTTCCGCACAGCGCGATCACCGGTTCACCCAGGACGGCGCTGGCAACGATCTTGTCTTTCTTCACATAGTGCGCGAAGCGTTCGTGATCGCCCTGTTCCAGGTCGGGCTCCGTTGCCACCAGAGTGTCCGAGGACAGCCCGGGAGCCTCCAGCGGGTCGGTTGTGTGCATGCCGACGAGTCTACGTGAGCCATTTCACACCCGGCACAGACTCCCATGACGCTGCGTGAGGGGAGGCCCTATTGCGCACCTGCCCGCAGCGGATAGGGTGGTTGTGACGCAGAGTGGTCAGCGCTGAGCGGGTCGCGCTCACGATGGGCCGAGGTTCGTGCAGCCATGGTTACTCTGTGCGCAACGACCTTGGATGTGGCGAGGAGATATCCACCGAACGGACGATGCCACGCACATTCACTGTGAGTAGCGTTCAAGTCGAGATTGGTGCACACCGATCCTTTGGAAACAAGGGAAACGGGGCACGCAGGAGGGAATCCTCACCTGCTCGGTGAGTGCCGTTCGCCGGCGCAAGTCGGCTGATTGGAGAGGGTTTTACATGCCGCAACAACCTCTGTCGCAAGTGCCGGCCGACGCGATCTGGGACTGGCAGGAGATCGGATCCTGCCGCGAGGCGGACCCGGAACTGTTCTTCCACCCACAGAACGAACGTGGACTGGCCCGATTGCGCCGCGACCGGGCCGCGAAGGCTGTGTGCGCCGCGTGCCCGGTGCGCATCGAGTGCGCCGACTACGCGATCCGCGCCCGGGAACCGTACGGCGTCTGGGGCGGGCTGACAGAGGAGGAGCGTGAGCGGGTGTACGTGCGCATCACGCTCGCCCAGTTCCCGCGGCAGCGCGGTGAAGGTGCGGTGGCTGCGGCCGCGGAGATCTCCGCGGCAGTCTCCCCCGGGGCGCTGGGGGTCGTCTCCTCAGCCTGAGAGTCGAAAGCGCCGCGGTCAGCACCCACGCTGCCGCGGCGCTTCTCATGTCCGCCGCCGCTCCTCGGCGTCGAGTTCGCGCAGCGTGGCACGGTAGGCGCGGAATGCCAGCACCGTGATCCCAGCCGCCCCGACGGCGGCCACCGCATATGCCGGACCGCCCTCGCCCGCCGCACCCACCGCCAACCACACCGTGGCGAGGGCGAACACTGCGCTTAGAAAGATCAGGACGTTGCTCTTGGCGGCTCCGCTCATGGCGACGAGCGTACCCGCGGGCCGCTGGGCTGGGGTGGTGGTGAACCGAAGCCGCGAATGTTGCACGGTTGCCGATTGGCTCGCGACTGGTGCACGGTCGCTGGTCCCGCCGACGTCAACTCCCCAACGCCGCAACAGTCGCGCGCCGTCGGCTGCAACGGCGGATCCACGCGGCCGTTCGAGGCACCCCAGCCACAACCACCGGGGGTGGTCCGTGCGGCCGCGATCACAACTGCCCGGGACGCCCGAAGGCCCCCGGTCACGTGGACCGAGGGCCTTCGAGTGGCGTCGGATCAGTTCCCGCCGAGCGCCGGTACCGCGACTCCCAGTGCCAGCAGCAGGCAAGTCAGCACGAACAGCGCCAGCAGCAGCGGCCACACCCACTTCAGGTACCGGTCGTACCGGACCTTCGCGATGGCCAGACCACCCATGACGATCGCGGAGGTCGGCGTGAACAGGTTCACCCAGCCGGAGGCCGACTGGTAGGCCGTGACGACGATCGCCCGGCTGACTCCGTTGAATGTTGCCAGCGGCGCCATGATCGGCATTGCCAGCGTCGCGTGACCCGAGGAGGACGGCACCAGGAACGCCAGCGGGATGTTGACGATGAACATCATCACCGCGAACACCGCACCAGACAGATTGGTGACCAGGCTCTCCAGCGAGTGCAGCACCGTGTCGGTGATCCCGGAGTTGTTCATGACGACCGTCACACCGCGGGCGAAGGCGATGATGAACGCCGCACCGATGAAGTCGCCCATCCCGCCAATGATCGCGTTGACCATCCCCTCCTCACCGAGCTTGCCGATGAGACCGATGATGATCGCTGCGACCAGGAACAGGGCAGCGAGTTC
>DAOMFH010000290.1:0-3351 GCA_035429705.1 Actinomycetota bacterium | reverse complement strand
CGGTGACCAATGTGCGCCACCGGCTGGATGTCACCAACGGCAACACGATGGCCGCGCGACTGCTGGAGATCAACGACGTGGGCCGCGTGGAGATCGCCACGGCGAGACCGGTGACGCTGGAGCCCTACACGGAGTCCCGGGAGACCGGCGGGTTCATCCTGGTTGACCGGATGACCGGTGAGACGCTGGCCGCCGGGCTGACGCGGTTCGCCCTGCGCCGGGCCACGAACGTCGTGCCGCACCACTTCGAAGTGGACCGGGAGGCCAGGCAGGTGCTCAACGGGCATCCGGCCAAGGTGCTGTGGCTGACCGGCTTCTCGGGATCCGGGAAGTCCACGATCGCGGATGCGGTCGAACGGCGCTTGCACTCGCTGGGCATCCGCTCCTTCGTGCTGGACGGGGACAACCTGCGCAGCGGGCTCAACAAGGACCTCGGTTTCACCCCGGAGGACCGGGCGGAGAACGTGCGCCGCGTGGCGGAGGTGGCCCACCTCATGTACGAGGCGGGCATAGTCGTGGTGGTGGCGCTGGTGTCGCCGTTCCGCGCCGACCGGCAGACCGCGCGCGGACTGTTCCCCGTGGGCGACTTCCTGGAGGGGTGGGTCGACACCCCGATCGAGGTCGCCATGGAACGCGACCCCAAGGGCCTCTACGCGAAGTCGAAGGCCGGTTCGCTGCCGAACCTCACCGGCGTCGGCCAGCAGTACGAGGATCCGGAGAGCGCTGAACTGCACCTGTCCGGTACCGATGAGGTTGAAGCTAACGTGACGAAGATCATTGAGGCGCTGTTGCCCGACACGCGCGTGTAACAGGCGTACCAGCCCTGCCTAACCCTAGCCTGGTGGCCGGAGGTGACGGTGGCGGAGGCGCTCTTCTCGTTGGACGGACCGCGATCCATGTCCACGCGGGCCCGGGTGGGCTACGCAGTGGGCCTGATGACGTACGCCTTGATCATCGTGTTCGCCTACGGTCACGCGTCCAGCCCGATGGGTCCGTTGCCCGCCTTCGCACTGGGCCACGCACTGATCTCGGCGATGATCAGTGGGGTCACGGCGCTGCTGATGTACAGCCATGCGCACAGCACCGGCCGACGTGGCTACCTCGTGATCGGCGCTACGTTCCTGTACCTGTGCGGGATCCTGTCGTTCTTTCCGCTGTACTTCCCGGGAACGATCATCGGCGGGCAGCAGTTGTGGGGCGAACCGGTCAGTGCGATCAGCCTGTACTACGCCTGGCACTTCGCGTTCCCGGTCGGGGTCAGTGCCGCGGCGCTGCTCTTCTACTTCGACCGGCGATCCCACCGCCGCCCCGGCTTGACCCGAGGCCAGGTCGGCAGCGGGGTGCTCCTGCCCCTGCTGGGCGTGGGTTTCACGTTGTGGGCCGCTGCCGTGCAGCCCGGTTGGGTTCTGGACCTGTCCGCCGATGGGATGGCGAAGGGTTTGAATGCCAACATCCTGGACATCGTCCTGGTGGCGATGAGCCTGGCCTGCGTGGTGATCACGGCCTACTGTGCGAGCAGTGGGGCCCTGATCGGCAGATGGCTGGCGGCCCTCGCCCTGCTCCTCCTCGGTGAGTCCATCGTCAACCTCAATTCGCCGGCACGGTTCAGTGCGGGTTGGTACTACAGCCGGGTGCTCTGGCTGATCGCCGTCGCGGCGCTGCTGATCGCGCTGATCTGGAACCTCGCGCGCATCGATCGTGCCAACAGCCAGCGGGCCGCCGTCGACTCCCTGACCGGCTCGGAATCGCGCATCATGCTGCTGGAGACGATGCAGCGGGAGATCGAGCGGGTCCGGGTGGTCGAGGGCCAGGTCGCCCTGCTGTGGATCGACCTGGACGGGTTCAAGGGGGTCAACGACCAACTGGGCCACCAGGTGGGCGACGATGTGCTGCGTCAGGTCGTCGAGCGGCTGACCAGGCAGGTGCGGCGCGGCGACCACGTCGGACGGCTCGGCGGGGACGAGTTCGGGGTGCTGCTGTGCGACGAGGTCGAGCCGGCCCGGGTCAGGGCGGTGGCCGAGCGGCTGCTGTCCAGCATCCGGGAACCCATCCACAGCGGGGACACGGTGGTCCACCTGACCGCGGCCATCGGGATCGCATCGGCTCCGGCCGATGCGCGCGCGGCCGAGGACCTGCTGTTGTGCGCGGACCTGGCCATGTATGCGGCCAAGAACCGGGGCGGTGACCGCTGTCAGCCGTTCATCAGTTCCATCGGGGAGGAGGCCCTGGCGAAGGCCAGTCTGCGCCATGACCTGACCAGCGCCATGAGGCAGGACGCGTTCCGTCTCTACTACCAGCCGATCTACGAGGCCGACGGCAAGCGGATGGCCGGCGTCGAGGTGCTGGTCCGATGGGTGCGCGACGGTCGGATGGTGGCGGCCGGCGAGTTCATCCCCTTGGCCGAGCAGTCCGGACAGATCATCACGCTTGGCCGCATCGTGGTGAAACAGCTGGAGCGGGATCTGCCCCGCTGGTTCGAAGCCCACCCCGACGACTTCTTCGTCTGCCTCAACCTGTCAGCCAAGGAACTGGCCGACGAAGCCCTGATCCAGGAGCTGTTGTCCGGCCAGTACGCAGCCCGACCGTCACAGATAGTGATCGAGGTGACCGAGTCCTTGGAGTTGCAGGACACCTCGGAGGCGGAGATCAACCTGGAGCGTTTGCGGACCGCCGGTATGCGCATCGCGATCGACGACTTCGGTGCTGGCTTCTCCAACTTCACCCGGTTGGAGCACCTCCAGCCATCCCTGCTGAAGATCGACCGCAGTCTCGTGCGCCGGGCCGGCAGCGAGACCGAAGGCGGCGTCGCCTTCCTCACGGCCGCGACCAGTGTGGCCGCCTCCCTCAACTGCGAGGTGGTGGCCGAGGGGGTCGAGACGCAGGAAGAGGCCCAGGTCGTGGAACTGCTCGGCGTGCGCTACGTGCAGGGCTTCCGCTACTCCCGTCCGGCGCCCATCGATGACTTCCTGGTCGCCCCGTTGCCCGGGGTCCCGGCCGAAGGGTGAACGCGGCCCCCGGGGTCGTGGGTCATGGTGACCACTGGGCGGCAGGCGCGCACGGGGGATCGTGATCGCCGCCGGGTCGCCGCACCGCGACTGTCGCACGGTTGTCGGTTGGTTCGCGAGTGGCGCACGGTTGCTGGTCCGCGCCCGGCCAAACCCCCAACGCCGCATCAGTCGCGAGCCAAGACCTGGGACCCGGCCCGTGCCGTGGGGGACGTACCACCTCGCTGGTCTCGTACCCGCCGGATTCGTCAGCGCGGACCAGGGGCGTAGACGGCGCCGGGCGCCCCAGCACCCAGGGAGTCCACGTCCACGATCTCCTTGCCCAGCGGAGCCAGCGCGATGGGGA
>DAOMFH010000289.1:0-3356 GCA_035429705.1 Actinomycetota bacterium | reverse complement strand
CGGCTCGTCCACCGGCAGGTCGAAAGCCAGCGACGTGAACCGGGCCAGCCCCGCCCGGTAGTCGTGCCCCCGGGCCACGAACACACCCGGCACCACATCGGTGCTGTTCTTCAGATCCACGCCGACGTTGAGGAAGGTCCCCACCGGCCGCCAGCGCATCCCCCGGGGCACCCCCGGCTCGCGCGGCTCCTTGAGCCAACGAGGCATCTCGACGGCCAGTTGCGGGTCGAACTTGACGATCGGGTCCTCATGGTGGCTGACCAGGAAGATCCTCGCCGGGTCCCGCCGCTGCGCGGGCAGTTGCTGGAACTGCGCGTAGTCGGCGATCTCCACGATCCGGCCCTCAGGGTCCAGGCGCTGCGGATCCGCCCTCCAGCGCTTGGCCCACCCACTGCCGGCCGGGGTGCCGATGAACAGTGCGCGGTCGACCCCCGCGCGGGCGAAACCGCTGGTCCCCTCGTGCAGGAACGCATCCTGCATCGTGTGGGCTCCCAGGGACTCCCCGAAGAGGACCAATCGGGGGCGCTTGTCCTCCGGGATGGCCCGCAGTCGCCAAGTCAAGGCGTGCAGCATCGCGCGGTTCTGCTCCCGGCCCATGGCCACCCGGTCCAGGGAGATGAAGGAAGGCCGCAGCGAGTACTGCAGCGCGAAGGTGGCGCAGTCCCCGCCGGTGAGGTACTCGAGGGTCTCCATCATCACGTAGTTCAGGTAGCCGGTGCCGGTCGGTGAACAGAAGCAGAGCACCTTGCGTTCGAAAGCACCCATGTCCTCGAGTTCCCGCATGAGCAGGTCCACGCGTTCGTCGACCAGATTCGCCGTCGCGATACCGGCGAACGCCCGGATCGGATCAACAGCGGGCGTGCCCATCACTTCCTCGATGGCCTCGGCCGGCAGCGCCATGTTGACGACCCGCCGGCCTTCCCGGCTCAGGGTGTCGAACGGGATCTGCGAACCCGGGCCGCCGGACACCGTGAGCATGGTGGGCTGCTTGTCGTAGGCCGCCTCGATGGCCGCACCGCCGGCATCAGCCTTGCGATTGACGTACTCAAGGCCCGCCAGGACGGTGCCGCCGACCACGGACAGCGTCGCGGTGTGCCCGATCCAGTTCGCGAACGGAGCCAGCGCCGGGGCGCCCCGCCGGATGCCGTGGGCGATGCCCTCGGCGGCCAGCGACTCGGCGAAGGCCGCCCCCTGCAATCCTGCGCTCACCCCGGCCCCGAACAGCAACGAGCGGGACAGGGAGGGCACCTGCTCGTACTTGGCCACCTGGCGCTGTTCGTAGGCCGTGGCCTGGCTGGACAGCGGCAGCGGGTCGACCGGCGGTGGCAGCAGGTCGCGTTTCGTGTCCCGCCGGTTGCGGGCCATGAGCGCCACGGTGGCGACGGTGGCCAGCGCCAGACTCCCCGGCCCCACCATCCGCCGGTAACTGCGGCCGGTCCGCGCCTCCATCACCTCGGCCGCGCCCAGCACACCCGCGGCGATCATCCCGGTGACCCCGGTGAAGCCGGTGAGGAACGCCGCGCTGCGCAGCGTCGCCCGCTTGACCGGCTCGGACTCCCGCCTGGGCAGCAGTCGCCAGACCCCGATCCCAGCGGCGACGGCACCCGCGTGCGCGATCGCATGCGTGGCGGCGGCGGCTCCCGGTCGCTGCATGCGTTCGTGGCCCACCGCGGCCGTGGCCACCCCCTCCACCGCCGACCCGATGGTCGCCACCATGCCGTAGTTCACGGCGCTGGTGAGCCCGGTCAGAATGGCCTGATCCCCCACGCTGCGGGGCAGAAGTCCCGGCTGATAGGACATCGCGATGCTGGCCATCGAGGCCATGGTGGCCACTCGCGAGGTCAGGCTGATATCAGGCACTTCCACCATGTCCGCCATTCTGCCCTAGGCTCGGAATCGTGGTGAATCTGACGCGGATATACACCCGCACCGGCGACGACGGCACAACGGCACTGGGTGATTTCAGCCGGACCGTGAAGACTGATCCCCGGCTCGAGGCCTACGCGGACGTCGACGAAGCCAACAGCGCCATCGGGGTGGTGCTGGCACTCGGCGAGCCCCCGGACGGGATCGCCGAGGTCCTGGCACGCATCCAGAACGAGTTGTTCGACGTGGGCGCGGACCTGTGCACGCCGTTGGGGGGAGACGGTCCCGCCCTGCGGGTCACCCAGGACTACATCGACCGGCTCGAGGCCGACTGCGACCGGTTCAACGCGGACCTGGCCAAATTGCGCTCGTTCATCCTGCCGGGGGGGACGAAGGCCTCGGCCCTGCTGCACGTCGCCCGCACCGTTGCCCGCCGGGCTGAGCGGGCGACCTGGCGAGCCTTCGGCGAGCACGCCGACTCCATGAACCCGCTGACCGCCCACTACCTGAACCGCCTGTCGGACCTGCTGTTCATCCTCGCCCGCGTGGCGAACCCGGGCGGGGACGTGCTCTGGGTGCCCGGCGGGGAACGCTGAGCGTCCTACCTGCCTGCGACCCAGCCCCGGGTCACGACTGCATCGTTGGGGGTGCCCGGGCGCGACTGCTGCGTCGTTGGGGGTTTGAGTTCGCCCAAACCGGCAACCGCGCGCCAGTCGCGAACACAAAGGACCACCAAGCCCGGTCGCGCTCGCCCCGGCCGTTGTTAGCGACAGTCGCGGTTCCCCGTGACCCAGCCGCAGAACTAGTGCCGCGGTCCCACTGCCACCTGCAGCCGGCCCTCCTGCTTGCGGACCTCCGCCTCCTCGCCCTTGTGACGGGCCTCTTCGAGTTCGCGCTCGGCCTCCCGGACGTCGATCTCCGAGGCCAGTTCCAAGCCCTCCGCGAGCACGATGACGCGGTTGCCGTCCACCGAGCAGAACCCCTCGTGGATGAACGCCCGCAGGTCGTCGCCCTCCACCGGGCGGATCAGCAACGGGCCGTCGGCCAGCATCGCCATCAGCGGCGAGTGGCCGGGCATGATCCCGATCTCCCCGTCCAGGGTGCGCAGAACCACCAGCGAGGCCTCACCCTCCCAGACGTTGCGCTGGGTGGACACCATGGCCACCTTGAGGGCACCCATGGCTACTTCGCCAGCTTGGCGGCGTTGCGCTCGACGTCGTCGATGCCGCCGCACATGAAGAAGGCCTGCTCCGGGATGTCGTCGTAGTCACCGTCGGCCAGGGCCTTGAACGACGCGATGGTCTCCTCGACCGGCACGAACGATCCGGGCTGGCCGGTGAAGGCCTCGGCCACGAACATGTTCTGGCTCAGGAACCGCTGGATGCGCCGCGCCCGGTTGACCAGGATCTTGTCCTCCTCGGAGAGCTCGTCGATACCGAGGATCGCGATGATGTCCTGCAGGTCCTTGTAGCGCTGCAGGATCTCCTTGA
>DAOMFH010000288.1:0-3369 GCA_035429705.1 Actinomycetota bacterium | reverse complement strand
TTGCGGCCGTGGTCTTCGGCATCCTCGAGGTCATGAGCCTCGACTTCGTGCTCATCATGCTCGCGGCCGGGGCCCTGGCCGGCGCCGGTGCGGCGGCCCTGGGCGCACCTTTCATCGTGCAGGCGGGGGCGGCGG
This sequence comes from Actinomycetota bacterium, assembly GCA_035429705.1. GTDB lineage: Bacteria > Actinomycetota > Actinomycetes > S36-B12 > UBA10799 > JADKAV01. The sequence continues at coordinate 3,234 of DAOMFH010000288.1, read as the reverse complement.
CGGGGGTCGCGGTCCTGGGTGTGTTCGCGGTGCGCCCGATCGCTCTGCGTCACCTGCAGTCCGGCCCGGCCGCGCTGACCGGGATCGACGCCCTGATCGGCCAGAAGGTGACCGTGCTGGAGGACGTGACCGCAGACAGCGGCCGGGTCAAGCTCGGCGGCGAGATCTGGTCGGCGCAGTTGGAGGAGGCCTGGGACCCCCTGCCGGAGGGGTCCACCGGAACCGTCGTCGAGATTCGCGGAGCCACCGCGATCATCCGCCCCTACTGAGGAGAACCCATGACCACAGCGATCGTCAGTGCCGTGGTGGCGCTGCTCATCCTGTTGTTCCTGATCATCGTGATCGCCAAGACCATCCGGGTCGTGCCGCAAGCGCAGGCGTGCGTGGTCGAGCGGCTGGGCCGCTACAGCCGCACGCTGCAGGCCGGCCTGCACATCCTGATCCCGTTCATCGACAAGATCGCGTCCCGGCTCGACCTGCGCGAGCAGGTGGTGAGCTTCCAGCCGCAGCCGGTCATCACCGAGGACAACCTGGTGGTCAGCATCGACTCGGTCATCTACTTCCAGGTCACCGACCCCAAGGCGGCGACCTACGAGATCCAGAACTACATCTGGGGTGTCGAGCAGTTGACCGTGACCACCCTTCGTAACGTGGTCGGCAGCATGGACCTGGAGGACACGCTGACTTCCCGCGACCAGATCAACAGCCAGTTGCGCGGGGTCCTGGACGAGGCGACCGGCAAGTGGGGGATCCGGGTCAACCGGGTGGAACTCAAGGCGATCGACCCGCCACCGAGCGTGCAGGAGTCCATGGAGAAGCAGATGCGCGCCGAACGGGACCGGCGCGCGACGATCCTCACCGCCGAGGGCATCAAACAGTCCCAGATCCTGACCGCCCAGGGAGAGCAGCAGGCGAACATCCTGCGCGCGGAGGGTGAGAAGCAGGCGGCCATCCTGCGTGCCGACGGTGAGGCCCAGGCGGTGCAGCGGGTGTTCGACGCGATCCACGCTGCGGACCCCGACCCGAAGTTGCTGGCCTACCAGTACCTGCAGGCGCTGCCGGAGATCGCCAAAGGCGAGTCCAACAAGGTGTGGGTCGTTCCCGCCGAACTCACCAACGCCCTGGGGAGTTTCTCGGAGGCCTTCCAGGCGAAGCAAGCCGACCGGCCCACCTGAGTCGTGGAACTCCTCCAGCACACCCCGCAGCGGGTGCTCGCGATCGTCGCCCACCCCGACGACATCGAGTACGGGGCGGCCGCAGCTGTGGCCGTGTGGACCGCCGCCGGCGTCGACTGCCGCTACCTGCTGGCCACCCGGGGGGAGGCCGGCATCGACGGGATGGACCCGGGGGCCGCCGGGGCGGTCCGGGAGGATGAACAGCGCCGCAGCGCCGCGGTTGTCGGAGTCGAGGTGGTGGAATTCCTGGATCACCACGACGGCACCATCGAGTACGGCCTGGGACTGCGGCGCGACTTCGCCGAGGCGATCAGGCGGCACCGCCCCGACACCGTGCTGCTGTTCAACCACCGGGAGTCATGGGGGCCGGGGGCGCGCAACAGCGCCGACCACCGTGCGGTCGGGGAGGCCGCCCTGGACGCGGTGGCCGATGCGGGGAACCGGTGGATCTTCCCGGGCACCGAACCCCACAGTGCCCGCATCGCGCTGGTTGCCGGATCCCCGCAGGCGACCCACGCACTGGATGTCTCCGCCGGGGTCGATCTGGCGGTGGCCTCACTGTCCGAGCACCGGGCCTACCTCGAGGGCCTCGGCGACCACCCCATGGCCGACCCGGAGTTCCTGCGGGCCTTCCTGGAGCAGACCGGGGTCGCCGTCGGGGTACCGGCTGCGCTGGCCGTGGAGGTCTGGCGGTTCTGACGCCTGGTTGCGAGGTCAGGCGAGCCCGTGCCGCCGTCAGCCGGGCAGGGTGTACCCCTCGAAGAACTTCCACATCAAGCGTGAGGCATCGACGCTCTGCGTGGTCTTCCCGAGGGTCTGTTCGATGGCGCCGGCGATCAGCGGCGAGGTGCCCGGCCACGTGTGTCCCCCGCCACGCACCTCGTAGAACTCCACGTCGGCATCCGCCTGGCAGTCGGTCCACTCCCGCAGGGTGACTCCCTTGCCCGCCTTCCTCGTCGTTTCGCTTGTGCAGCCGTTGTGATCGGCCCAGTCCTGCATGGCCACCGGGGCGGGAGGCACCTTCCTCGACTCCCCCTGGGGGCGCCCGCCGGTGAACGGCACGATCTGGTCGGCCGTGCCGTGGAAGTAGATGATCGGAGCCGGTGGCGAGGCGTCGCAGCGACGCAGGTAGAACGTGGCCGCGGCCCCACCGAACGCTGCGAACCGCCGGTCCGGGGCACACGCCAGCGCGAACGTCATCGCCGACCCGAGGGACATGCCGCTGGCGTACACCCGGCTCGGGTCCATGCACGGCACAGCGGCCGCGACCCGGCGCAGGTAGCCCGGGTCACGACCGGTGAAGTCCCACCGGCCGTGGCGCGCCTGCGGGGCCACCAGCAGGAATCGGCCCTCCTCCGACACCTGCTCGAAGCCGGTCAGCAGCAACTGCTCCTGGGCGTTCGAACCCCGCCCGTGGAACGTGAACACCACCGGCGACGGATCGCGGAAGTCCTTGGGCACGTGCAGCAAGAAGGTGCGGGTACCAACCCGAACCTCCCGGGTTCCAGATGGGCCGGGGTCACACGGCGGGCTCACGGTAGTCGCTGGCGCATTCCCGGCCGAGCATCCAGCCAGCAGCAGGGTCAGGACCAGCAGCACGGCGCGCATCACTGGTTCAGTCTGACGCAACTCCGGCGGCCCGTGGGCGGGCGGGCGGGTGCCTGCGGATTCGGGTTGGCGGTCCAGGCCGCTTGGGGCTTCTCTCCGCGGGTTGTTCCCGGGACTCTGGCGTCTGTCGGCGGCGGGCGTTACAGCCGCGCGGGTGCGGGTGCGGTTCTGTGGCTACCCTGGCCGGTCACGAGTGACGTCCGGCTGGTGCAGCTCGCCAGTGCTGCGCCGTTGGGAGGTGGCGGGCCGCGACTGTTGCAGCGTTGGGGGTTCGCGGTGATCAACATCCCCAACCGCGCAACAGTCGCGGGCCAACCGACAACCGCGCAACAGTCGAGACGATGGGCACGGCCCTGCGGCAGTCCCGTGCGGCAGTTCCAGGGTGCGAATGCGCCGTTGGGAGGTGGCGGGCCGCGACTGTTGCAGCGTTGGGGGTTCGCGGTGATCAACA
>DAOMFH010000287.1:0-3393 GCA_035429705.1 Actinomycetota bacterium | reverse complement strand
GAACCCCCAACCGTGCACCACTCGCGAACCGGCTGACAACCGCGCAACACTCGCGGCGCCGCGCCTCGGCGTCGGCCGTGCCCGCGCCTGGCGTGTGTCGCGTGGGGCCGCAGCATTGCGGGCACCGACCGGCCGGCACCGCTCCCCCACTGGGCCAAACTGCCCCCGAAATCCGAAGCGCCACATGACCCGCGGTGATACCTGCGGACTCACGCACTCGTGGCTGACCACCCCGAGGCACTACCCGGGATGATCCGCCACGATGGCCAGCAGCTCCTCGCCGTGATCGGCCACCACGGACTTCTGGATGCCACGCACCGCCGCGAGTGCCGAGCGGCTCGCCGGCCGCTGCCGGGCGATGCCGATCAGTACCGCATCGGTGGCCACCAGGAACGCCGGGAGGGCCTTGCCCGTCTCCCGTCGGCGCTGCGCGACCACAGTGCTGCGCCAGGCCCGCAACTGCTCGACCAACTCCGGCGAGACGTCGCTGGGGCAACCGCGGCAGGTACCCAGGGCACGCTCCGTCCCGTTGCTCAACCGCTTGCCGCATACCCGGCAGACCGGTGTCTTGCGCGCTGTCCGTTTGGGCACCGGGCGGGCACTGCGGTCCTCGGGCAGGAACCGGGAGGGCGACCGCTGCTCACGGCGGGAACCGCTGCTCGCGTAAGACAGTTCCAGGACGTCGCGCGCCCTGGTGACCCCAACGTAGAACAGCCGGCGCTCCTCCTCGAGATCCACGAACTCACCCTGATAGCGCAGCGGCAGGCCCCCCTCGTACATGCCCGGCAGGAACACCGCGTCCCACTCCAGCCCCTTGGCCGAGTGCAGGGAGGCCAGGGTGATCGCGGCCGCCACAGGTGCGTCGTCGTGTTCGGCACGGTTCTCCAGGTCGGCGATCAGGTCCGGCAGTGTGGCATGGTCGCGGGCCAGCGTGACCAGGGCGGCCAGCGACTCCCACTCCTCGCGCTGCGCCTGGCCCAACGGCGGCTGCGGGCTGTAGCCGACGGGTTCGAGGGCGGCTGCCACGCGATCCACCACGTCGCCCTCACCGGGCTGTTTGGCCGCGACGCGCAGCAACGACACAGCTCGTTTGACCTCCGGTCGCTGCATGAACCGGGCACTCCCGCGCACGCTGTAGGGGATTCCGAGAGCATGCAGTTCCCGTTCGAAGCGGGCGGTGACCGCATTGATCCGGACCAGGATCGCGATCTGCTCAGCGGGGATGGTCGTCAGCAGGTCTTTGATTCGCGCGGCCACCCCGGCCGCCTCCTCCTGCTCCGTGTCGTACACGCGGGTGCGCACCTGCGGGCCCGGCTCCCGCTGCGAGATCAACTGCAGCCTCCCCCGGACATCCCCGCCGGACAGCACCTTGTTCGCCAGTTCGACGATCTGCGGGGAACACCGGTAGGAGCGGGTGAGTCGCAGGGCCGTGGCGCCCGGCCAACGGGACCGGAACCCCAGCAGGTAGTCGCTGCGGGCACCCGCGAACGTGTAGATCGTCTGGGCGGGGTCCCCGACCACGCACAGTTCGTCGCGGTCGCCCAGCCAGCCCTCGATCACCTGTTGCTGCAGGGGCGAGACGTCCTGGTACTCGTCGACCGTGATCCATCGGCACCACTGGCGGACCTGCTCGGCGACGGTGAGGTTGTCACGGATCAGACCGGCGTTGAGCAGCAGGATGTCCTCGAAGTCGAGTACGCCCGCGGCAGCTTTGGCATCCTCGTACCGCTGATAGACCTCGGCCAGGCGCTCGCCCAGCACCCCGTCGTCATGCACCTGATCCGGGGCCAGCCCGACCGCCTTGGCGCGCTCGATCTCGCTGGTCACATCCCGCCGTCCCGCATCGTCGAGCCGGATGCCGGCACCGGTCAAGGCCGCCGACACCAGCCCGATCTTGGACGCCTGGATCCGGGGCAGGCTTCCCCCCACCGTCCGCGGCCACATCCACTGCAGTTGGCGCAGGGCCTCAGAGTGCACGGTGCGCACCCGGACCCTGTCCACACCCATGGCGCGCAGCCGCCGGGCGAACTCCCCGGCCGCGCGGGTGGTGAAGGTGACGACCAGACTGCGGCGGGGATCCATCACCCCGGTCGCCACGCCGTACGCGACGCGGTGGGTGAGCGCCCGGGTCTTGCCGGTGCCCGCCCCGGCCAGGACCACCACCGGCCCGGTGGTCGCCTGCGCCACCATCCGCTGGTCGGGGTCCAGCGGGGCCAGGATCTCCTCGGGCTGCACCATCCGATCCTCACACCCCGGTAGGACACGAGCGGAGCGACCCCACCGGGCCGGCACCCGGCGAACGTGTGCCCTACCGGCTCCAGACGTGTGGGATCGGCTCGCCGAACCAGTCGGCGATCAGCCGGTGGGCCACCGACACCTCGGGTGGGATCCGTAGCCGGCCATCCTCGGCCGCCTGCTGGAACTCCGCCCGGCTGAACCACTGCGTCTCAGCGATCTCCTCGCCGTCGGCACGCGACGGCTGGACCCGGGTGTGGGCGGTGAAGGCGATCATGATGGAGGCCGGGAACGGCCAGGGCTGGGTCGCCCGGTACCGCACCTCGTCCACCGGGACCCGCACCCCGGCCTCCTCGAACACCTCACGAACGACCGCCTGTTCGAAGGTCTCCCCCGGCTCCACGAAGCCGGCCAGCGTCGAGAACCACTGGTCCGGCCAGACCCGGCGCCGGCCGAGCAGAGCCCGCTGCTGGTCGTCGACCACCAGGGTGATCACAGCCGGATCGGTGCGCGGGAAGTGCTCCGAGCCGTCCGCGGCACAACGGCGGACCCAGCCGGCGCGGGCCATCTCGGTCGGCCCGCCGCAGCGCGGGCAACGCGGGTGCGTGCCGTGCCAGTTGTCCAAGGCAACCGCGGTCAAAGCGGCCGAGCGCTCGACGCCGTCGAGTTCCCCGGCGACGGCCCGCAGATCTCGGGTGGTGTCGGTGCGCATCCGCACGGCGAACCAGGGCACCCCCTGCGCCGAGCCCAAGAAGATCGCATCCCCCGGGAGTTCAGCGGCCTCGGCCCGGACGTCGACGTGCCCCTTGTAGACCGCGACCAGGCGCCGTCCGGGAACGTCCCAGCGGGCCCGAATGCCCACCGGGTCGGCGCGCAGCACCTCATCCCGGTCGAAACAGTCCGGTTGCGCAGTGGGCCACACCCGGCCACGGTAACCCCTGTGTCAGGATTGGCGGGCATGGGCAACTTCATCCGGCAGTTGACGGGCGTGCGCTTCCTGGCCGCCGCCTGGGTCATGCTGTACCACTTCCAGCCGGCGCTGGCCGCCAGCGGCCTGCTGGTGCCCGTCCTGCATGAGGTCCTGCGGCTCGGCTCGGTGGGCGTGGACCTGTTCTTCGCCCTGTCCGGCTTCATCCTCACCCACACCTACCTGACCCG
>DAOMFH010000286.1:0-3396 GCA_035429705.1 Actinomycetota bacterium | reverse complement strand
AGACCGCGGTGAAGCGCTGGCTGGCGGCCAACCCGCAGGCGCCGGTGGCCGACGTTGCCGCATCCTTCCAGGAGGCGGTGGCCGACGTGCTGTCGGCGAAAGCGGTCGCCGCCTGCCGCGACTCCGGGATGCAGACACTGATCCTGGGCGGGGGGGTGGCGGCCAACTCCAGGTTGCGGGCGCTGACCGAGAGCCGATGTGAGGCCGCCGGGATCCGGCTGCGGGTGCCCCGGCCGGGATTGTGCACCGACAACGGGGCCATGGTTGCGGCCCTCGGCGCGGAGATGGTCGCCCGCGGCCGCCCGCCGTCGGGCTGGTTGCTCGGCGCCGACTCATCCCTGCCGGTGGTGGAGCCGCTGGTGCCGTGAGCCCGCCGGCTACATCTCCTCGTGGGTGTCCGGGTCGCCGCCGAACAGCCGGCCGCCCGGTTCACCGAGCGCGGTGATGGCCGCGACCTCGTCGGCGGTCAACTCGAACCCGAAGATGTCCAGGTTGTCCCGCTGCCGCTGCGGGGTGGCCGACTTCGGGATGGGCAGTGTGCCGAGTTGGACGTGCCAGCGCAGGATCACCTGCCCGCCGGTCACCCCGAGCCGCTGCGCCGGACCGGTCACCGCCGGCTCCGAGAGCGGGGCGCGGGCCTTTCCCAGCGGGCTCCATGCCTCGGTCACGATGCCCAGCTCCGCGTGGACCGCACGCAGCTGTTCCTGCGGGAAGCGGGGGTGCAGTTCGATCTGGTTGACCGCCGGGGTGACTCCGGTGGCCTCGATGACGAGCCGCAGATGCGCCTCGGTGAAGTTCGACACCCCGATCGAGCGGATCAGGCCCTGCTCGCGGGCCTCGACCAGCGCCTGCCACGCCTCGACGTACCGGCCGACCCGCGGATTGGGCCAGTGGATCAGGTACAGGTCGAGGTAGTCCAGGCCCAGCCGCGCCAGTGAGTCCTCAACCGAGCGCAGTGCGTCGGCATGGCCGTGGTGACGTCCCGGCAACTTACTGGTGACCTGCACCTGCTCGCGCGGGATCCCGGCGTTGCGCAGGGCCTGGCCCACCTCGGTCTCGTTCTCGTAGTTGACCGCCGTGTCCAGCAGGCGGTAGCCGTTGTGCAGGGCGGACTCTACCGCCTCGGTAGCCGCCCGGCCCCGCAGCGGATACGTGCCGAACCCGATGGCCGGCAGCGAGTTGCCGTCGTTGAGGGGCAGTCGTGGGATGTCCATGACCTTCACTCTGGCAAGTGCCGGGCCGGTTGGCCAATGCAGCCGGCCCGGGGCCGCAGTCCCCATCGACCGCGGACCGCGGGGGGCAGGGCTGCCGCGGCAGCGGTGCTCAGTGAACCCGTCGCCCGACCCAGGCGGCGGCCCGGCGGCCCGGACCGAGCCGGGCGGCCACCACCACGGCATCGCGGCCCTCGGGCACGCTGATGCTGGGTGCCGGGTCGAAGCCCCGCGCCCAGACCGTCGCCGAGCGCACACCCAGGCGCCGGCACACGGCCGGCACGGCCTTCAGCGAACTCTCCCCGAGCACCGCCATGCTGCGGCCGAGCCAGGCAGCGGGTTCGGCGTCGGTCGTGATGAAGGCCAGGTGTTCATCGATGAGCCGGCCGGACACCGTCGCCGCAGCCTCATCCAGCAGGCCGGAGCGTACGATCGCCGGATCCGGGTCGATCAGGCAGCGTCCGACCTCACCCACAGGTGGGGAAGCGCCCACCCCCACCAACTCGTGCGCCTCGGTGCCCGCGAGGACGGTGGCCCGGCGTTCGACCCGCGCCAGTGGCGGGAACCAGACAGTGGCGTCGACCAGTCGCCGGCCAACGGATGTGCAGTGCCACTCCGCGCCGGCCGGCAGGTCCCGGTGCCCCGGCCGGATGCGGGCGACGACGCTGCGGTGGGGCGTCTGATCGAGCACCCACTGCCAGGCCGGGCGCCACTGCGCCGGGTCGTGGATCCGCAAGGGTCGCCCCTGGGCGTCACGGTGCTCGCGGCGCCGCGCGGGGTCCACGTAGAGCAGCGCCCCCGCGGGCAGGTCCGCGGTCGTCACGTCTGCGTTGCGGACCTCGACGTCCAGTCCGGCCAGGTTGGCCCGGGCCACGGCCGCGGTCGGGGAGTCGACTTCGAACGCGACGACCCGCAGTCCCGCACGCGCGAAGGCCCAGGAGTCCAGGCCGATGCCGCACCCGGCGTCGATGACCGTGCCCACCCCTTCCTCGGCCATCCGCCGGGCCCGCCGCGTGGCGACCTCGACCGGGCTCGCCTGCTGGACTCCATCGACGGTCACCAGCGGCAGCGGGAAGTCAGCAGGCCGATGGCGGGCCTGGGTCAGGGCATCCGAGACGTGTTCCGGGCTCACCCCGGGAAGCAGGCTGCGCGCCCGCAGCGGATCAACCCCGACCAGGGCGGCGATCGCGCAGCGGCCCTCGTCGCTGGTCAGCCAGTCAACGTCCACGTCGGGCCCGGGGGACGTGGGTTCCGCCGCCTCGCATTGCTGTACCGAACGGCGCGGTGGGCGGCACGCGGGTCATGCCGGTGAGGCTAGCAATCGGCCCGGAGTCTGCGGTCCCGACCACGTGGCCGCAGGAGCACAATGAAGGTGTGGGGGGTGACACACACGGTGTTCCGGGTTCCCGGCTGGGACGCTGCGGGCAGGCAGCGGCTCGTCCGGATGCTGCTGGAGGGGGGCCCGGCGTGGGGGGCGAGCGGTCGGACCGCTCGGTGTTGATCGTCATCCTGGTCATCAACGCCGTGATGTTCCTGGTGGAGATGACCGCGGGCGTCTGGGCGGGTTCGGTGGGTCTGATCGCCGACTCCCTGGACATGCTGGTCGATGCCTTCGTGTACGGGGTCGCGCTGGTCGCGGTGGGGGGATCTGTGGCCGCCCGCCGGCGTTCGGCCAGGCGCAGTGGGTGGCTGCAGATGGTCCTGGCGGGGATGATCCTGGCGGAGGTGATGCGCCGGATGGCGATCGGCAGCGAACCGGAACCTGCGGTCATGGCGGTCATCGGGGTACTGGCGCTGGTGGCGAACATGGCCGCCGTGCTGATGCTGGCCGGGCGCCGGGGCCACGGCCTGAACATGCGCGCGAGTTGGATCTTCACGAGGAACGACACGCTGGGCAACATCGGCGTGATCGCCGCCGGCGGTCTGGTCGCAGCCACCGGCTCCCCATGGCCGGACCTGGCCATGGGGGTGGTCATCGCTGCGATCATCGCGGGGGGAGCGTGGCACATCCTGCGGATCAGCCGGTGATCCTGCGGTGGGTGGCTCTCCCGGAGCTGAGCTGAGGTGGTGCTGGCGCGGGATGGCCGGGGCGCGGCCACTGGTGGCCCCGCACGTGGCCGGTTCAGTCGTCGCCCGGATCATGACCGGACACGACGCGACTGATTAGCACTCTCTTGACGACAGT
>DAOMFH010000285.1:0-3397 GCA_035429705.1 Actinomycetota bacterium | reverse complement strand
CGGCCGGATTCCTGCTCACGGATGTTGCGATGGCTCACCAACGTTGCGATTGCTCACCGATGTTGCGATGGCTCACCAACGTTGCGATTGCTCACGGATACGCTGACGCCGCCGACCCCGGGGCCGGCGCTCGCGCATCCGTGGATCGGGGCGGGTGTCAGCCCAGCAACCGTGCACCCTTCGCGGCGATGGCGCGCTCACGGCGCGCACCATGGCGGGAGACGGCTGGTCGCACAGGCTCGCGACTGCGCCTTCGACCCCCGGCCGGCCCACGACCCCGGCTACTGCCCCCGGAATCCCAAGCCCGGGATTGGCGGATTGGCCACACGTCGTGCGGGGATTCGGATCAGTCGGGGTGGCTGAACGGAGGTCAGCGCCCGGACCGTCCGAAGCCGGCGTTCATCCCAAGGACGGCCCCGATCGCAGCCAGAATCCCGATCCACGCGGCACTACCGGTGAAGAACCACACCGCCAGACCGACGACCACGCCACCGGCGATCCCGATGGCCAGGCCGCGGCCGTCAAAACTATCCACGGCCGCGGGTCAGGTTCTCGGTGCGGGTCTGGAAGGTGGGGGACACCCAGATGGGGTCGGTCTTCCCGGCGCCGTTGCGAAAGGCCAGAATCCGGGCTCGCAAGCCGCCGGCGGTCCGCACCGTGTACCAGGTCCGGCCTGCGCGCCTGCCCTGGAACTTGATGGGATCGGTCCACTTGTCGCCCTTGAGTTGTTGCCAGGCGACGACGAACCGTCCCCGGGCGGGAATCCGGTAACGGAGGTAACCGTCGTTGACGCGCACGCGCACCCGGTGGACGGCGCGATCGCTCACCTCGGGGGTCTGGATCACCGGCATGGTGGCGCCACTGAGCGACAGCTCATCGAGTTTCGTGATCGCCGCCAGTGGGCTGACCAGCCCGAAACCGAACTCATCGTCCCGGCCGACGGCGCCGAGGTCGCGGGCAGTCCCCAGGATCACGTCCTTCGGATCGGCGGTCAGCCCGAGGGTCTGTCCTCGGGCGAGGATCAGCGCAACGGTCGCGGACACGTATGGGGTTGCCATGGAGGTTCCGGGCATTCGCACGTACCCACCCCCGCCGTAGGTGCTGTAGATCCCTTTGGGGGAGTCGAAGGCGCCGGTACCGCCGGGCGCGACGAGGTCCACCTGCTTGCCCACCTCGGAGAAGGGGGATCTGCGCAGACCCTTGGTGGTCGACCCGACGCCGAGCACGCCCGGGAAGGCGGCCGGGTACTGCACCGGGTTGTAGCGCGAACCGGCTGAGTCCAGGTAGGCGTTGCCCACCGCAGCCACCGCGACGACCCCCTTCGACTGGGCGTATTGGATGGCCTTCTGCTCCACGGAACTAGCCGAACCGGCGTAACTGAGGTTCAGGACGTCCGCGCCGTGATCGACCGCCCACACGATCCCCTTCGCGGAGTCGGCCGCGCGCACCGAGCCGCCGGCGTCGGCGACCACGATGGGCATGATGGTGACGTTCGGCGCCAGGCCCGCGCCCCCGATACCGTTGTCGGCGGTCATCGCGATGATGCCCGCGACGTGGGTGCCGTGCCCGTTGAGATCCGCCCGGCCATCGCCGCCGTCGACGAGGTTGACGCCCCGGACGAAGGCGCCGGCGAGGTCGGGATGCCGCGCCACCCCCGAGTCGATGACTGCGACCGTGACCCCGGACCCGGTGGACTCCGTCCAGGCCGACTCGGCCTGCAGCTGGTCGAGTGCCCATTGCTCTCGCCGCCCGGGATCGGAGGCCAGGGTCGCGGACGGCAGGGCGGTCAGGTGGCGGGTGGTGTCGACCTCGACAGCAACCACATCGGGCGCTGCCTGGATGTCCGCGATCGTGTCCGCGGCCTCGCTGCGGGTGCCGGCCTCCTGTGTCTCGATCCGCAGGGAGTCCCCGTCCTGCACCGCGTAGACGACGGTCATGCTCCCCGAGTCGCCGGACTTCTCGACCACGGCCTGCGGATCGGCCGTCACTGTCGGTGCGGGCTGCGTCCAGTCCTCAGCCGACGTCGGCACGGCAGGTACGGGTGCGGTCCCCGCGACCGGCGCATCGGCCGGTCCCAGTGGCGAAGGCGCGGCCGCGGGGTCGTCAGCAGCGGCCGGCGTAACTCCCAGAGCCAGCGCAAGCGCTATCGCGACCAGTACCCGTTTCACCACACCACGGTACGACGAGGCCGCGACAAATCCAGGCAACACCTGCCCTCCACGGGCGGATCAGCCGCGATGAGCCCGGTTGATCGCACTCACGACCGCCTTCAGCGAGGCGGTCACGATCGATGAGTGGATGCCGACCCCCCACAGCACCCTGCCGTCCACCGCGCACTCCAGGTAGGCGGCGGCCTTCGCGTCCCCGCCGGAGGCCAGTGCGTGCTCGTGGTAGTCGAGCACCCGGACATCTGCGTGCCCGCCCAACGCCTCGCAGAACGCCGCGATCGGACCGTTGCCGTGACCGGTCAACTCCACCGGCTCGTCCCCGTCGAGGATGGTCGCCCGGACGACCGTGTCGCCCTCCACCTCACTGGTGGACTCGTGCTTCACCAGCCGGAACCTTCCCCAGGGCCGCTGGGGGTTGGGCAGATACTCGTCGGTGAAGAAGTCCCACATCTGCGGGCCGGTCACCTCGCCGCCCTCATCGTCGGTGTGGTGCTGGATGACCCCGGAGAACTCGATCTGCAGTCGGCGGGGCAGTTCCAGCTTGTGTTCGGTGCGCATGATGTACGCGACGCCGCCCTTGCCCGACTGGGAGTTGACGCGGATGACCGCCTCGTAACTGCGGCCGACGTCCTGTGGATCGATGGGCAGGTAGGGCACCTCCCACTCGACGTCGCGGACGTCCCTGCGCTGTTCGGCGGCGATGGCGTCCAGCGCCTTCAAGCCCTTGTTGATGGCGTCCTGGTGGGACCCCGAGAACGCGGTGAACACCAGATCGCCGCCGTAGGGGTGCCGCTCATGCACCGGCAACTGGTTGCAGTACTCGACCGTGCGGCGGATGTCGTCGATGTTGCGGAAGTCGATCTGCGGGTCGATGCCCTGGCTGAACAGGTTCATCCCGAGCGTCACCAGGCACACGTTGCCGGTCCGCTCGCCGTTTCCGAACAGGCAGCCCTCGATCCGGTCGGCACCCGCCATGTAACCCAACTCCGCCGCCGCTACGGCGGTGCCGCGGTCGTTGTGCGGGTGCAGGCTCAGCACGATGGAGTCGCGCCGGGCCAGATGCCGGTGCATCCACTCGATCGAGTCCGCGTAGACATTGGGCGTGGCCATCTCCACGGTCGCCGGCAGATTGATGATCACCTTCCGGTCGGGAGTGGGTTGCCACACCTCGTTGACGGCGTCACAGACCTCGACCGCGAACTCCAGTTCGGTGCCCGTATACGACTCGG
>DAOMFH010000284.1:0-3399 GCA_035429705.1 Actinomycetota bacterium | reverse complement strand
ACGACCCACACCCAGGACATGACACCTCCCGGCCGAAACCCTACCCGGGTCCCGCCAGTCGCCGGGCCGGCCACCTACCTGGACTCGACCGCCACGTCGTCGCCGTGCACCACGCCGACCAGCACCTCGTCGGCCAGACCGACGAACAGCCCGTTTTCCAGGACGCCCGGCAGGTTGTTCACCTGCGACTCCAGTCCGGCCGGATCGGTGATCGCGTCGAACTTCGCATCGATGACCAGGTTCCCCTGATCGGTGACCACCGGACCCGCTTTGCGCACCGCCATGCGCAGCTCCGGCACAGCGCCCATGCCGGCCAGCGCCCCCATCACCTGCCGGTACGCCTCCGGCAGCACCTCCACCGGCAGCGCGAAGTTGCTGCCCAGCACGGCACTGAGTTTCGTCTCATCGACCACCACCACAAAGCGGTCGGCCCGGCTGGCCACCAGCTTCTCGCGCGTGTGGCACGCTCCGCCGCCTTTGATCAGATTGCGTGCCGGATCCACCTCGTCGGCGCCGTCGACTGCGAGATCGATCCGGTCGATCTCGTTGAGGGTGATCTGTGGGATGCCGAACTCCTGGGCGAGTACCGCCGCCTGGAACGATGTCGGCACCCCCTGGATGCCGGTCAGTTCGCCCGAGCGCCACCGCTGGCCCAGCAATTCGATGAAGACCGCCGCGGTCGATCCGGATCCCAGACCCAGCACCATGCCGGACTCGACCCGCTGTGCCGCCGCTTGTGCGACCTGTCTTTTCATCCTGTTCTGCGCATCCACCCTCCGCACCCTAGCGGCATCCGGCCCTTCGACGACCGCTGAGCATCAGGCAGGATGGGCGCATGCCAGGAAAGAACCTCACCCGGGACGAGGCTGCCCAACGGGCGTCTGTGATCACGGATGTCTCCTACGCGGTGGAACTCGACCTCAGCGGCTCCGAGGACACCTACCGCTCACGCACCACGGTCAACTTCCACTGCACCGTGGCGGGCTCGGCAACCTGGCTGGATCTGATCGCACCGTCGGTCGAGCGCATCACCCTCAACGGCCGTGACCTGGACCCCGCCACCCACTTCGCCGACTCCCGCATCGCGCTGCCCGATCTGGACTCCAGCAACACCGTCGAGGTGGTGGCGCGGTGCGCGTACATGACCTCGGGCGAGGGGCTGCACCGGTTCATCGACCCGGTCGACGAGGAACAGTATCTGTACACCCAGTTCGAGGTGGCCGACGCCCGGCGCATGTACGCATGCTTCGAGCAGCCGGACCTCAAGGCACCCTGGCAACTGACGGTCGAGGGCCCCAGCCACTGGGTGGTCACGTCCAACTCCCCCACTCCCGAACCCAGCGCCGTGCGCGACGGGGTCAGCCGCTGGGTGTTCCCCGCGACCAAGCCGATCCCCACCTACATAACCGCGCTGGTGGCCGGGCCGTACCACGTGGTGCGGGATGTCTATTCCGGTCCGAACGGCGACTACCCGCTCGGGGTCTTCTGCCGCAAGTCGCTGGCCGAGTACCTGGACGTGGACGACATCCTGCTGATCACCAAGCAGGGTTTCGAGTTCTTCGAGCGGACTTTCGAGATGCCGTACGCGTTCGGCAAGTACGACCAACTGTTCGTCCCCGAGTTCAACGCGGGGGCGATGGAGAACGCCGGATGCGTCACCTTCCGGGAGGACTACGTGTTCCGTTCCCGGGTCACCGACGCGGCCTACGAGAACCGGGCCAACACGATCCTGCACGAGATGGCCCACATGTGGTTCGGCGACCTCGTGACGATGCGCTGGTGGGACGATCTATGGCTCAACGAGTCGTTCGCCGAATGGGCCAGCCACTACGCGAACACCAAGGCGACCCGGTTCACCAACGCCTGGGCGACGTTCGCCAATCAGCGCAAGGCGTGGGCCTACCGGCAGGACCAGCTGCCCTCGACCCACCCGATCGCAGCGGACATGGTGGACCTCGACGCGGTGTACGTGAACTTCGACGGCATCACGTACGCCAAGGGGGCTTCCGCCCTCCGGCAACTGGTGGCCTTCGTGGGCGAATCGGCGTTCCTCAAGGGACTGCGCGCCTACTTCGCGAACTACGCCTGGTCGAACACCACGCTGGCCGATCTGCTGGCCGCCCTGGCCGATGCGAGTGGCCGCGACCTGGACGACTGGACCCGGCAGTGGCTGCAGACCTCGGGGGTGAACCTGCTGCGCGCCCAGATCACGACCAATCCCGACGACACCCTCGCGGATGTGACCGTGGTCCAGAGTCCCCCCGCGGTGCCCGCCGGGGTCGCCCCGACGCTGCGCGACCACCGGATCGCGATCGGGCTGTACGAGTTGGCGGACGGCCGCCTCCAGCGGACCGACCAGGTCGAGGTGGACATCACGGGTGAACGCACACCCGTACCGGCCCTGTCCGGGCGGACCCGCCCGGACCTGCTGCTGCTCAACGACGACGACCTCACCTTCGCCAAGATCCGGTTGGACGAGCACAGCCTGATGACGGCGACCAAGCACTTCGGGGTGGTGGGCGACCCTCTGGCGCGCGCCCTGCTCTGGGGCGCGATCTGGGACATGACCCGTGACGCGGAGACGAGTACCGGCGCATTCCTCGACGCGGTGGTCAGCGGGCTGGCCGAGGAGACCCAGGTGGGTCTGGTCCAGCAGGTGCTGCGGCAAGCGGAGAGTGCGGTGTCCCTCTACGCGGCGCCCGAGAAACGGGGCGTCTACACCGCGCGCATGGCCGGGCTGCTCGACGGGCTGGCCCATGAGGCTGCGCCGGGCAGTGACCACCAACTCGCATACATGCGCGGGCTGATCTCCTTCGCCACTGCTCCCGAGCACATCTTCTGGCTCAAAGGACTGCTCAACGGATCCCGGGAGATGGCCGGGCTGCGGGTCGACACCGACCTGCGCTGGGCGCTACTGCGCAGACTCGTGACCCTCGGCGAGGCCGGCCCGGGCGACATCGACGCGGAACTGGCCCGCGACAACACCGCGGCCGGCCGGCTGAACGCGGCCACCTGCCGCGCATCGGTCCCCACGGCCGAGGCCAAGGCTGCCGCCTGGCACAGTTGCCTGCACGACACGTCCCTGCCCAACCACATGCTGGTGGCGACGATCGCGGGGATCGGCACCCCGGAACACCGGGAACTGCTGCGTCCGCACCTGGACGACTACTTCGCGGCCCTGCCCGGCACGTGGGCGCAGCGCACCCATGAGATCGCCCAGGAGATCACCCTCGGGCTGTACCCGCACACCCTCGTCGAGGGCGGGATCGTCGAGCGCACCGACGCCATGCTCAACGGCACAGCGGACCTTCCCCGCGGCGCGCGGCGCCTGCTGGCCGAGGGCCGCGACGGAGTCCTGCGGGCCATGCGCTGCCAGCAACGCGACGGCGCCTGACCCCA
>DAOMFH010000283.1:0-3415 GCA_035429705.1 Actinomycetota bacterium | reverse complement strand
TGGCCGGGCATGTGGGAGCGTTCGAGTTCCTCGGTGGAGTGCCGCAGTTGGTGATGCCCGATTATGCGCCGCGGCGCATAAATGGGCTTATGTGCCTGGGTGAGTTATGTGCCGGCGGGGTGGGTGAGGGTGGTGGGTCATGGCGGTGGGAGGGCCGCGGCTGCCGGCCTGGGGGAACATAACGGTCACAGCGATGCGAGCCAGGCGAGCAGTGCCGCGTCGTCGCGCCAGACGGCGCGCGGGCGGTGTCCCCCCGAGGAAACCGATGGTTCGGTGTGGCGCAGCGCCTGGATCTTCGCGTTCGTGTTGATCTCGGCGTACCGGTTCGTGGTGGACAGGTCGGCGTGCCCGAGCCAGCCTCGGATCACGTTGACCTCGACACCGGCTTCCAGGAGGTGGACGGCGGCGGTGTGGCGGAAGGTGTGCGGGCTGATCCTGCGACCGGTGCGCGGGTCGTCAAGGTGGCCTGCGTGACGGCGGACGATCTTGTAGATGCCGGAGCGGGTGAGTGCCGTTCCGGTGGTGGACACGAACACGGGCGCGTCGGAATCGCGGGGACGCTCGTGGAGTTCAAGAAGCTGGCTGAGAAGGTCTGCTGTCTGCTGCCAGAGCGGGCAGGTTCGCCACTTGTCGCCCTTGCCGTGCAGACGGACCAGGCCCGGCTCGGAGAGGTCGAGGTCGCCGAGGCGGACGTCGGCGGTCTCTTGCACGCGGGCTGCGGTGTTGTAGAGGAACAGCAGCAGGGTCCGGTCTCGCAGGGCCCGGGTGCCGTGGTGTGGCAGTGCGCGGAACAGCGCCTCGGTCTCGTCGCGTTCGAGGTAGTGGGTCCGTGCCGGGGCTGACCGTTTCATCGGGATCGCCCTGACTCGTTGACACTCGGCGAGCATCTCTGGCTCGCGGGCGGCGATGTAGTCGAACAGGGTGTGCACGGCCGCGAGACGCTGATTGCGGGTGTGCACGTGGTTGCCGCGCTCGTCCTGCAGGTAGCGCAGGAATCCCACGACTCGTTCGAAAGTCATGTCGCCGACGGTGAGCTTGGTGATCCGGCTGTGGTTGTCCTGGGCCACGAATCCCAGCAGCAGCCTGATCGTGTCCCGGTAGCTGCGCACCGACGCGGGCCGCAGCCCTTTGACCGTGACGAGGTGGTCGATGAAGAACGACTGGATCAGCGGCCCGATCGGCTGGTTGGCGTTCATGGGGTCGCCTGCGCCCAGACCGGCTGCGCGTATGCCTCGAACCGGCCCGCGCCTTGGGCGAGCAGTTCCGGGGTGATGCGCAGGTAGACCGCGGTGGACAGCGGGCTGACGTGCCCCAGGAACGTGGACAACCGGTAGAGCCGGGTGGCCGGGTCCACACCCTCGCGATACCAGCGCAGCAGGCACCCGACCGCGAAGGAATGCCGCAGGGAATGCAACCGTGGTGGGGAAACACCGTCGGGAACGGGGAAGGCCAGTTCCGTGACGAGCCGGTGGAACACCTGGCTGGGCGTGCCGGGGTTCACGCACCGGTGCCCGTCGAAGCTGAACAGCGGCTGCTGACCGTCGGGGCCGCAGCGTTGAAGTCGGTGGGCGAGCAACTGGCTGATGCGTGGCCCGTGGGGCACCAGTCGGCTCTTGCCGAACTTGCCGCCGCGGACCACGAGAAGCTGAAGGTCGGTGTCGACGTCGCCGACGCGAAGCCGGCACGCTTCGCCGGCGCGCAGGCCCAGTCCGTAGCACAGCGCGAAGATCGCATGATGGATCTCGGCGCGGTCCTTGCCCCGCGGGTTCTCGGGCAGCGCGCGGGCGGCGTCCAGCAGCCGCCGGGCCCCCTCTGTGTCGAAGATGAACGGCAGCCTTTCATCGGTCTGTCGACGTCGAGCGGGTTGCGGCGGTGGGGCGTCCAGGCGGCCCTGCGTGACGGTCCAGGCCAAGAACCCGCTCACAACGCCGACGAGGTGGTTGAAGCTGCGCGCCCGGCTCCTGGGTCGGGACGCGACGAACTGTTCCAGCAGCGGCCCGGTCAGCTCCCGCAGACCGGTGACGCCGTGCCGGCCGGTGAACTCGACCAGCAGGCCGAGCGTGGCCTGCTCCGTGTGGTACTTGCGTCCGAGGGCGCGTTTGTGGGCCAGGAAGTCAGCGACCGCGACGGTGATGTCGTCGTTCATGACAGCACCTGCTCACCGTCGCCGAGGGCGACCTCCCGCAGCGCCTCGACGGCGACTTTGGCGTAGACCTCGGTGGAACGCGCGGAGCGGTGCCCGATGAAGTCGCCGATCGTCTTCAGGTCCATGTCGGCGTCCACGAGGCGTTGCACCGCCGAGTGGCGCAGCGTGTGCGACCCGGGGCGGGGAACGTCCACCTGCGCGGCGATCAGGTAGCGGCGCGCCAGGGCGGACACCGCCGCCGACCCGATCGGCCGGTGCGGCGCGGCGGCCCGGAAGAACACGTGCCGGTCACCGGCGGCCGGGCGGCCATGGCGCAGGTAGTCCACGATCGCGTCGCCGACGACAACGGACAGCGGGAACGCGGTGCAGTGGCCGGCCTTGCGATCGGGAACGGCCAGCCGCTCCCGTTTCCAGTCGATGTCGTCGAGGGTGAGCGCAGCGATCTCCCGGCCGCGCAGCCCGTAGGTGACCAGCAGCAGCAAAATCGCATAGTCGCGCCTGCCCACCGGGCTGCGGCGGTCAACCACGGCAAGGGTCCGGTTCACGTCCTCCCACGAGATCGATCGGGGAAGCCCGGAGAGCCGGTAGAACTGCGGCCAGCCGACAGCCCCGCTCAGATCCGCGGCCACGGCGCCTTCCCGGTGCGCGTACCGCAGGAACACCCGCAGCACCCCGGCGGTGTTACGGACCGTGCTCTTGGACAGCCCGGCGGCGGACCGCTGCACCATGAACGCGCTGAGCACCGTCGGCGACAAACCGGCCAGGCCGGTCACGCCGATCCCGGACAGATACGCCTCGAACCGGGACAGATGATGCTGGTATTGAAACAACGACGACGCCCGCAGGCCCCGCTCGCCGCTGAGGTACTCGAAGAACCCGGGCAGGGCGTCAGCGAACGGCTGTGGGCGGTGCCGTCGGCCTGCGCCCTCGAAGCCGGGCAGCACCACAGAAAGCATCTGCTCGACCGGGCCGCGCACCTCCTTGGCCATCGACCTGTCCGAACCTGTCCGGTCGATGTGACGCGACACCCGCTCGGCGACGAACGCCTCGACATGATCCGGCAAGTCCGCGACCGCCCCCGCGCCCCGCGCCCGAGCGAACTCGCCGAACCCGTAGACGATCGGAACCCGCCGCCAGATCGTCTTGGTCGCATAGCCGTTCCCGACAAGCCACATCAGGTACGTCTCGATCTCGGTGGCGATCCACGAACCCCGCAACCGGTCGATCGTGGCCGGCTTCACAAAGTACTGCTCGAACATGGCAACTTCC
>DAOMFH010000282.1:0-3426 GCA_035429705.1 Actinomycetota bacterium | reverse complement strand
AGGGTGAAGGGGCCGAGCCGGTCACGAACGTGGTGGGCCGGACGCGTGGACCCAGTCCTCGACCTGCGCCGGTAAGGGATACCGCGCTCCCCATCCTCAGGTTGCGGTCTTCATCCAGCCGGACCTCGCGGTGTCGTCGCCCACGACACGTGCCTCACAGGCAATCTCAGCGGACTTGCACGGTTGTTGAGGTCGGGGTTGACGCCTCCTGCCACCGGCGGTTCCCCGGTCTACGGATGCAGTCCCGGCAGCGGGTGTTCGCGTTCCAGTCCGGCACCCTCGACGTCCACGTTCGGCAGCAGGCGATCGAGCCACTTGGGCAGCCACCAGGCCCACCGGCCCGCGATGTGCATGAGCGCGGGCATCAGGACCAGGCGTACGACGAACGCATCGACGAGTACCCCGAAGGCGAGCGCGAAGCCGACCGGCCGGACCAGAACCAGATGGGAGAATGCGAATCCGCCGAACACCGAGATCATGATGATCGCCGCGGCGGTGACCACGGTGCGACCTCCCCGCATTCCTGCCGCGACCGCCAGGCGCGGCGAGGCGCCGTGCACGTAGGCCTCGCGCATCCCGGATCCGATGAACAACTGGTAGTCCATGGCGAGCCCGAAGAGTACTCCGAGGACCAGGATGGGGATGAAATTCAGCACCGGGCCGGGATGGTGCACGCCGAAGACCCCGCTGAGGTGTCCCCACTGGAATACCGCGACCACCGCGCCCATCGAGGCGAGGAACGACAGCACGAACCCGGCCGAGGCGATCACCGGGACCAGCAGGGAGCGGAACACGATGGTCATCAGGATCAACGACAGCCCGACCACCACGACCAGATAGACGGGCAGGGCGTCCGCGAGCTTGTCGGAGATGTCGATGTTGCCGGTTGCCTGCCCGGCAACGTCCAGCCGGACGTCGCCGTCCAGCGGCGAGAGTTGCCGGATCTGCGTGACCAGTTGCTCGGTCGACTGGCTGGCCGGACCCTCGCGGGGGATCACCTGGAACACGTAGTAGTACCGGCTGTCGTTGACCGCGACCGGCGCCACGGCTACGACGTCCTCCTGCGAGCGCAGCAGGGCCGTGATGTCCGTCTGGAAGGCCAGCGAGTCCTCCTCCGGAATCGGGTGCGGTGTGCGGGCCACGACGACCAGCGGTCCGTTCCTGCCCGCGCCGAACTGGTCGGACACTGCGGTGTACGTGCGGTAGGCGGTCGAGTCCGCTGGCTCGGATGAGCCATCCGGCAGGCCCATCCGCATGGACGCTGCGGGCATGGCCAGCAGCAGCAGCGCGGCCAGCGCCCCCACCAGAGACAACACCACTCGCCAGCTGGGCATTGGCCGCAGGGGCTTCTCCCGGTGCTCCTCATGCCCGATCGTCTTGCGCCTCTTGCGGCTGAGCACCCGCACGCCGGTCAGGCTCAGTAGGGCCGGGATCAGGCTGACTGCCACCGCGACCGCGACCGCCACGCAGACCGCTCCGACCGTGCCCATGACCCCCAGGAACGGGATTCCCGTCACGTTGAGGGCCAGCAGCGCGACCAGCACCGTTGACCCCGCGAAGACCACCGCGTTGCCCGCCGTCCCGTTGGCCAACGCGATCGACTCATGCAGGTCCATGCCCGCGTGCAACTGCCGCCGGTGCCGGTTGATGATGAACAGGGCGTAGTCGATGCCCACAGCCAGGCCGAGCATCACGCCCAGCGCCGGGGTCACCGAGGACATGTCGATCACGCCGGAGAACGCCAGCGACCCGGCGATGCCGACGCCCACGCCGATCAGCGAGGAGACCAGCGGCAGGACCGTCGCCAGCAATGCCTGCAGCGTGACGAACAGGACCACCGCCGCAACCAGCAGGCCGATGATCTCGCCGGGCCCGACCAGTCCCGACACGTCCTGGGCGAGTTCGGTCGAGTAGTCCACCGAGACGCCGTCGATGTGCACCGCATCGAGGGTTTGCGCCACCTCGTTCTTCACGTCCTGGGGGAGGTCGAACATGCTCTGGCTGAACAGCACCGTGGCCAGTGCGGTGGCCCCGTCCGCGGACACGAAGTCGATGCCTTGCGAGTATTCGAGCAGTCTCTTGCCCAGGACGATCTGCTGCTTGCCCTGCGCAATGCTGTCCCGGCCCTGGTCCAGCATCTTCTGCTGTTCGGCCAACGTGGCCTTGGCCTGGTTGAGCGCCTTCTGCCGTTCGGCGAACTGGTCGGCGTTCGCGGCGTACGTGCCATCGGCGCGCGCCCCGGCGATCTCGTCGTCCAGTGCCTGCTGCTCAGCCGCCAAGGCGGTTGCGCCGGCGTCGAGTTGCGCCTGAGCCTGCCGCAACTGCGTTGTGGCGCTGTCGAGTTTGGCGGCGCCACGGATCAGTTTCTGTTCCTGCTTTGCCCGCTGCGCGTTCGCCGCGAACGGGCCGACGACCCGCTCCACGCCGTCAAGGTCGCGCAACTGGTTCAGCGTCGCCGCGATGTCCCGGCGCTGCCCGGTGGTGAATGGTTCACCGTCGTCCGTCTGGAACGCGACTGTGGCGTTCATGCCGGCCAGTTGCGGGAATTGGGCTTCCAGTTGTGAGGTGACCCGGGCCGTCTCGGTGCCGGGGATGTTGAACGTGGATGCCAGCGTGCCGCCGGCGGTGACGTATGCGGCGGCGGCCAGGGCGAGAGCCATGAGCCAGATCGCGATGACCGCAAAGGGCCGCCGGGCCGACTTCAGTCCCAGCCGGTAGAGCAGGCTCGCCATGGTTACCTCCCGCGTCTCATGGCCGGACAGTCGGCGCGGCGGCCCCGAGGTAGCCGTCGCGCACGGCCCGCAGATGGGTTTCGAACAGTTCGGTCCAGACCCGGCGGGCGTCCTCGCTCTGGCTCAGGCCGACGCGCTGGACCCAGTTCTTGTAGACGACCATGACCCCGCCGATGAGGGAGGACACCATCAACTCGATCAGGAAGGGATCCGCGGTGGGGTGGTGGGTGGTCAGCGCGGAGACCATCCGATCGGCGATCGCGATGAAGGCATTGCGGACGAGTGCCGCGATCCGGGGGTTCTCGTAGCCCGTGTCCCCGAGGATCCGAGTCAGGCGAACGACGGTGTCCACCAGGTCGATGCTGCGCAGCGCGGTCGCGACCTCGGCGAACACGACCTCCGGGTCGTCGCCGCTGGCTGCCGAGTGGGTGCTCGTGAAGTGCAGGCCCTCGGTCAGGCCACTCAGCGCATCCGTGCCGACGGCGATGATCAGGTCATCCACGGACGGGAAGTAGTTGAAGACGGTCCGGCGGGAGACGCCGGCCAGGTCCGCGACGTCATCCACCGAGGGGGGTGTGCCGTGACTGACGAACAACTGCGTGGCCGCATCGATGATCCGCTGCCGCCGCCGCTGCATACTGGCCGCCTCGCGGCCGACCAGGTGCGGTTCGGAATGCGTCACATTCCTACACTA
>DAOMFH010000281.1:0-3438 GCA_035429705.1 Actinomycetota bacterium | reverse complement strand
CCCGCCGACGCGGTGGTCATCCAGGCCGGCGGTGCGGCCATGGCCGCGGGCGCGACTCTGCTCTGGATGGGCGGGGTTGCGGTGCCCGTCCTGCTGCCGTGGCTGGGCGGCTTCCTGATCCTCACCATCCTGGGCGAGCGCCTGGAACTGGCCCGGGTGGTCATCCCGGACCGGGTCGCCACCATCACGTCCCTGCTGTCCGGGGTGTTCGCGGCAACGGCGCTGGTCGCCCTGCTCTGGCCGCTGCCCGGCTACCGCCTGCTCGCTGAAGCACTGCTCGCGCTGACCATCTGGATGGGCATCCATGACGTCGCCCGGCGGACCATCCGGGCCACCGGACTGACCAGGTTCATGGCGTTCTGCCTGCTGGCCGGGTACGTCTGGTTGGCCGTCACCGGCGCGATCTGGCTGATGACCGGCCCGCAACTGGACGGTCCCGGGTACGACGCCGCGATCCACACGATCTTCCTCGGCTTCGTCATGTCGATGATCATGGCCCACGCACCGGTCATCCTGCCGGCCGTGCTGCACGTGCGGCTCCCCTACCACCCGGCGATGTACGCCCCCGCGGTGCTGCTGCACGCGTCCCTGATCCTGCGGGTGGTCGTCGGCGACGGGTTCGACGTCGTGTGGGCCTGGCGGCTCGGCGGCACCCTCAACGTGGTCGCCGTCCTGGGCTTCGTGGTCGTCGCCGTGTGGTCGGCTCTCACGGCTGGGCCGCCGACGAAGCACTCCCCCGCCCCCGCCGCCTCGGAGGCTCGCTCATGAAGCGCACCTCGTGGCATCTGCGCGTCAACTCGATCGTGGTCGCATGGCTGCTCGCCCTGCTGGTGGTGACACTGATCCACCCGTTCATCCCGTGGGCCAACTGGCTGCTGGTCCACGTGCTGGCCCTCGGCGCACTCAGCAACGCGATCCTGATCTGGAGTTGGCACTTCACCGCCGCACTCGTGCGCCTCAGCGACGAGGTGGTGCGCAAGGGTCAGGCGCTGCGGCTCGTACTGTTCAACGTCGGGGCGGTCGCGGTGACCGCCGGAGTGTTCACCGGCGCCCTACCGGTGGTGATGGCCGGCGGGACTCTGGTGGCCGTGGTCGCCGGGTGGCACGCAGTGGCCCTGTGGCAGCGGATGCGCGCCGCCCTGCCGTCGCGCTTCCGGCTCACCATCCGTTACTACATCGCCGCCGGTGCGCTGTTGCCGGTCGGCGCGCTGCTCGGGATGCACCTGGCCAGCAGCCACAGCCCCGCCCATGCCCGGGTCGTGCTGGCGCACGCCTTGGTCAACGTCCTCGGCTGGATCGGCCTGACCGTCATCGGGACGCTGGTCACTCTGTGGCCCACGATGCTGCGCACCCGCATCGCCGACAGCGCCGAACTGGCCGCCCGGCGGATGCTGCCGGTGCTGCTGGCCGGGCTGCTCCTGGCCACCGCCGCGGCGCTGGCGGGAAGCCTGCTGCTCACCGCCGCTGGCCTGCTGGTCTACCTCGGCGGCTTCCTGTGGGTTGCCGCCCCGCACGTCGAAGAGGTCCGGCGCAAGGCGCCCGTGGAGTTCTGCACGAGCTCAGCGCTGGCCGCGGTCGCCTGGATGGCCGGTTCCCTGCTGGTCATGGCGCTCGCGATCGGCACGTCCGCCGACTGGCCGCAGGCATTGAGCCGCGCGGGCCTGTTCGTCGGTCCTGTGCTGGTCGGATTCGCCGCCCAAGTGCTCGTTGGGGCCCTGGCGTACCTGGTGCCGGTGGTGCTCGGCGGCGGGCCGGCAGCCGTGCGGCGGACCACCGCGATCATGGGCTGGGCCGGGCCGGCGCGGCTGGTGGTGACCAACGCCGGGCTGGCGCTGTGGCTGCTGCCCAGCCCGAGTCTGGTCAAGGTCCTCGTCTCGATGGCGGTGCTGGTCGCCCTGGCCGCGACCGTGCCGCTGATGATCGGTGCGGCGATCTCCGCGAACCGCGCCAAGGACGCCCCGGTCGCCGCAAGGCCGGCCCCGGCTGCGTCCGACCCCGGGTCAGCCACCCGCTACCGGGTCGCGTCGGCCGCGATCGGCCTGGCAGTAGTTGTACTAGCGGGCGTCGGCGGAGTTGCGCTGGACCCGGCCGGCGCCGGTGCCGGACTGGTCGGTGCGCAGTCCGCGGACGCGGGCGTCACCCCCACCGGTCGGACCACCGAGGTGGACGTGCGGATCGAGGGGATGCGGTTCATACCCAACGAGATCGAGGTGCCGGCCGGCAACCAGTTGATCATCACGCTGCACAACACCGGGGACGACCGGCACGACCTGGTGCTGGAGAACGGCGTTCGCACCCCCCGGCTGGCCCCCGGCGAGCAGGCCACTCTCGACGTGGGTGTCGTGGGCCGTGACCTCGAGGGCTGGTGCTCGGTGGCCGGCCACCGGCAGATGGGCATGGTCATGACGGTGAAGGTGACCGGTGGCAGCACCCCCGCCCAGCACAGTGCGCACCAGCCAGCCGCTACCACCCCTGACACGCCAACCGCCGCAGACGACCTGGACCTGATGGCCGAGCCCGGCCCGGACTTCGCCGCCCGTGACCCCCGCCTGCCACCGGCGGGGCGCCAGCGGGTGCATCGCCTGACGTTCACCGTCCAGGAGGTCGAACGCGAGGTGGCACCAGGCGTCACCCAGAAACTGTGGACCTTCAACGGCACTGCCCCGGGCCCGATCCTGCGCGGCAAGGTGGGTGACGTCTTCGACATCACACTGGTCAACGACGGCAGCATCGGGCACTCGATCGACTTCCACGCCGGCGCGCTAGCTCCGGACCGGCCCATGCGCACCATCCAGCCGGGGGAGTCGCTGCGCTACCGCTTCACCGCGACCCGCTCGGGGATCTGGATGTACCACTGCTCGACCATGCCGATGTCCGTGCACATCGCCAACGGCATGTTCGGGGCGGTGGTCATCGATCCACCCGGCCTGCCGAAGGTGGACCAGGAGTACCTGCTCGTGCAGTCCGAGATGTACCTCGGCCCGCAGGGCGAACCGGTCGATGCGGCGAAGGTCATGCAGGAGAAGCCCGACCTGGTGGTGTTCAACGGCTACGCCAACCAGTACGACCACGACCCGCTGACCGCCAAGGTGGGCCAGCGCACGCGGATCTGGGTACTCGACGCCGGCCCGCAGCGGGGCAGCGCGTTCCATGTGGTCGGCGGGCAGTTCGACACGGTCTGGCAGGAGGGCAAGTACGAACTGCGGGCCTGGCCCGGCGGCCCGGACGCCCCCGGCGGGTCGCAGGTCCTCGGCCTGACCCCCGCCCAGGGCGGCTTCGTCGAACTGACCTTCCCCGAGGCCGGCCACTACCCCTTCGTCACCCACGCCATGGTTGACGCCGAACGGGGTGCGCACGGCATTGTGCATGTGACGCGGTAGGTCGCGGGTGGTCGCGGTGCCGGCCCCTTGGATGACCCGTTGCCGCCCCGATGACCCG
>DAOMFH010000280.1:0-3473 GCA_035429705.1 Actinomycetota bacterium | reverse complement strand
CAACTGCGCACCGCGCTGGCCAGCGAGGAACTCGAGATCCCCCAGCAGATCTCACAGGCTCTCAGCGAGGTCTCCGCGCCGGCCATGTCGTATCCGGAGCACGGCTGGAACCAGCGCTGATCGGGTCGTCCCGTCCTCCGAATCGGAGGGCCCGTTTCATCCCCTGGCGAGTTCCTGCAGCGCCGACAGCGGGATCCCCACCCAGTCCGGACGATTGCGCTGTTCGTAGACGGCCTCATATGCGGACTTGTCGATCAGGTAGGCCGTGAGCAGGGTCCGGTGATCGCCGGGATCGACCCCGGCGGTCGCGCCGTAAGCAGCCAGATAGGCCTGCTGGCAGCGATGGCTCCAGCCCTGGGCTGCGTCGCTGTTGGCTCCCCCCTGCCATGCCGCGTACGCGAACGACCGCAGCATTCCGGCGACATCGCGCATGGGGTGGTCCAGCACCCGGCGCGATTCGACGTCTCCGCCAGGCTCGCCCTCGAAGTCGAGCAGGCGCCAGCCGTCACGCGTACGCAGCACCTGGCCGAGGTGGAGGTCGCCGTGCACGCGCTGTACCCGCAGGCCCGGCAGGCCGGCCACCCGCTCCAGTTGCGAGTGCAGGGCGGGTTCCAGCTCCCGCAGGCCGGGCACGATCTGAGCGGCGGCCGACAGCCGCTGGTGCAGGCGCTGGGCCATGGCGCCCACCTGTTGGTGTTCGAGATCGGCCGTGGGGAAGGCCGCGGCCAGGTCCCGGTGCACCCGGGCCGTCGCCTCGCCGAGCGCGTGGGCGTCCACGGTGAACTCCTCCCCCCGCGCCACCACCGCCCGGGCCAGGTCCCAGCCGTCCACTGACCCCGGGTAGAACTGCTGGATCATCGCCAGGTGCCCGTGGACGGTCTGTCCGGAGGCGGGGTCCCGCCAGCCGCCGTTGAGCCAGCCCAGCAGTCGCCCGACGTCCTGGCAGCCGACCCCCGACAGCCCGGCATGGACCTCGATGTCCGGGTTGATGCCCGGGTTCAGCATCCGGAAGAACTTCACCAGAACCGTGTCCCCGAACACCCCGGAGGTATTGCTCTGCTCCACGGCGAGCACCCGGTACGGCGCGGCGAGCTCGCCGGGAGCCGCCCACCGCGCATGTGGCGGGCCGGGATCGTTCGCCGGATCCAGCCCCGCGGGTCCAGCGCCAGCGCCGAGCAGCCCGGCGACCACGTCGTGGTGGGCCAGCCCGTCCTGGACCTCGATCCCGTCGATGACGCCGATGGCGGACGCCGGATCGTGTTGGTCCGAGTAGCGGACGGGCACCTGGTACGCCTGCCACTGCCGGCCGTCCACATGTGCGGCGATCACCAGGTGCTCGCCGGGGGCTGCCGGCACCGCGACCCGGGAAGCCACCCGCAGACCGGCCAGACGGTGGCCCTTTGCCGCGAACCATCGCCGGTCCGGCATCCACGTCCCGATAACACGCAGGAGATCGGCGTCGGTGAGTTTCACGAGTCGAGTCTGCCCGACAGCACAAGCAGCGCTGGCACATGCCCCGATTCCGCGCCCCCATGTCACAGGTCGGGATTACCGTGGGCGCATGAGCACGCACGCGGTTACCAACCAGCCTCCGCCACTGATCAACAACGCGTTCACCGACGACATCGCGCTGCGGGAGGCCCTGACCACGTTCGGCGGGGATCCGGCGGATCCCGGCCTGGTGGAGCTCGGGGCCCTGGCCGGCTCCGAGCACGCCCGCGACCTCGGCCGGCTCGCCAATGAGCAGACCCCCGTCCTGCGCACCCACGACCGCTACGGCAACCGTCTCGACGAGGTCGAGTTCCATCCCGCCTGGCACGAGCTCATGGGCGTGGCCGTGGCCAACGGCCTGCATGCCGCGCCGTGGAGTGCCGACGACAAGGCCGCCCATGTCCGCCGGGCCGCCGGTTTCATCACCTGGTCGCAGGCCGAGGCGGGTCACGGTTGCCCGATCTCGATGACCTACGCGGCGATCCCCGCGCTGCGCGTCGACCCGCAGCGGGCTGCCGAGTGGGAGCCGGGTCTGGCCAGCCGGGAGTACGACTTCGGGCTGCGCGCCCCGGCGGACAAGCGCGGGCTCATCGCCGGGATGGCCATGACCGAGAAGCAGGGCGGCTCGGACGTCCGGACCAACTCGACGGTGGCCACCCCGGTGGCCGACGGCTACCTGCTGACCGGTCACAAGTGGTTCTGCTCGGCGCCGATGAGCGACGTGTTCCTGGTGCTGGCCCAGGCGCCAGGTGGACTCACCTGCTTCATCGTGCCCCGGGTGCTGCCCGACGGCTCCCGCAACGTGTTCCAGATTCAGCGACTGAAGGACAAACTGGGCAATCGCTCGAACGCGTCCAGCGAGATCGAGTTCGACGGCACCTGGGCGCAGCGACTGGGTGAGGAGGGCCGGGGCGTGCGCACCATCGTGGAGATGGTGTCTGCGACCCGGTTGGACACCGTCCTCGGGTCGACGGCCTTGATGCGCAAGGCCCTGTCGGAGGCCGTCTGGCACACGGAGCACCGTGCTGCGTTCGGGGCCCGCCTGATCGACCAGCCGCTGATGCGCCAGGTGCTCGCCGACATGGCTCTGGAAGTGGAGGCGGCCACGTGGCTGGGACTGCGATTGGCGCACGCCGTCGACGCCGCGCAGGCCGGGTCCAGTGAGCAGGCCGCCCTTCGCCGCATCGCGCTGCCGATGTCGAAGTACTACGTCTGCAAACGCACCCCGGGGCTGACCTTCGAGGCGATGGAGTGCCTCGGGGGCGTTGGCTACGTGGAGGACACCGGCCTTCCGCGGCTGTACCGGGAGGCTCCGGTCAACTCCATCTGGGAGGGATCCGGCAACGTCAATGCCCTCGATCTGCTGCGCGCGATCGCCCGCAATCCGGAGAGTCTGGACGCCTACCTACAGGCGCTGGCCCCAGCCGCCGGCTGTGACGACGCCTTCGATTCCCGGTTGCAGTCGGTGCTCAACGCGCTGGCCCAGAACCCGGCCGAGGCGCCCGCGCGCGCCCGCTGGCTGGCGGAGAGCATGGCGCTGCTGCTGCAGACCGCCCTGCTCGTGCAGTACGCGCCGGCCTTCGTGTCCGAGGCGTTCATCGCAGCCCGGCTCGCGCAGTCCGAGGCGACCTACGGCGTGGTGGACCTGGGTGCCCACGATCTCGAGGGCATCCTGGAGCGCGTCGGGGTGGGGTCGGCGTAGGGCGCGCGACCGGTGGGCTGAGTCGGCTGCTCTGGATCCGGGCACTCGCTGAGGGGCGCGTGCTTGGGTGGGCTGCCGCGGAGTCGCCCGGTGTCGGGCAGTCTGTGTTTTGTCGGCCCGGCGTGGGTATGGGGGCCGGGTCCGGGGTGGGCTGGTTCGGGGTGGCCGCGAAGTGGGTGACCACCACGCGCCAGTCGCGGCGGTGATGCTGCCCGTCGGCGGGGTCTGGCGGTCGTGTTCCCGGGGGGCGCCTGGCCGCCCGCCCGCGACTGCTGCGCCG
>DAOMFH010000279.1:1413-3492 GCA_035429705.1 Actinomycetota bacterium | reverse complement strand
TCATCGCGATGCAGGTTGAACCTCGCGTCCACCATTTGATGGATGCGCACCTGCGGACTCTGGCGCCGGGCCCGGCCCGCTAGCAGACCGGATCGCGTGTCCTGGCGCAGGACGGTGTCCGTCGCAGATCGGTGCCGAGTTGTCGCGTCAGGTCCGAGTGGACCGGACTACGGGGCTCGGGGTCCTGGGCGGTGAGTTGGCACAGTGGGGTGTGCTGCTTGCTCATCGTCGGGCTCAGCTGGCCCGCCACCATCGCCGTGAGAGCGAGAGCGAACCCGGCGAGTTGGACGATGCTCAGTGACTCGCCCGCGATCGCGCTGCCGAGGATTGCGGCCACGAGTGGGGCGAGCAGGCCGAGCAATGCGGTGGCGGTGACCGGCAGGCGCCGGATCGCGGCGAACCAGAGCGTGTAGGTGAACAGTGCGCCCATCAGGCCGAGCCAGGCGTAACCGACCATGGCGGGGCCGTCGATGCCGGCCGGCATTCCGTCCACGAGCAGGGCGGGCAGCAGTAGCACGATTCCGGCGGCGGCGAGCTGCCAGCCGGCCAGAGCGACGGCGCAGACGCCTTCGGGTCGCCCCCACTTCTTGGCGAGCACGACGCCGGTGGCCATTGACAGAGCCCCGCCCAGTCCGGCCGCGATGCCGATGGGGTCGAGGGCGGCTTGCGGGCCGAGTACCACCAGGGCGACCCCGGCAACGCCGATCAGGCCCCAAGCGACGCGCCAGACCGACAGTCGTTCATGCAGGATTGCGACGGCCAGGAAGGCGACCACGATGGGCTGCACCGCGCCGAGGGTTGCGGCGACTCCACCGGGGAGGTGCTGGGCGGCGAGGAACAGCAGCGGGAAGAACGCTGCCATGTTCAGGGTGCCGAGCAGGAGACTCTTCCACCACCACGCCCCACGCGGGAGCTGCCGCGCTATGAGCAGCGCGATGACTCCGGCGGGCAGGGAGCGCATCAACGCCGCGAACAGCGGATGTCCCTCGGGCAACAGGTGCGTGGTGACGATGTAGGTCGTACCCCACACAACCGGCGCCATCGCGGTGGCTGCGGTCCATGCGATGCGGCTCACGCCGGTCGCGACCGGAACGGCTGAAGCCGGTGCTGTGCTCACGCCGCAATCGTCAGGCACGGATCAGCAGTGAGTCCAACACATTGTTGTCATTGTGATGATGAAGCGAGATCATGACTGACATGGAGCTCCAGCAGATGCGTTACGTGGTCGCCGTCGCGCAGGAGCGGAACTTCACCCGCGCCGCCGAGCGATGCCATGTTGTGCAGTCAGCCCTGAGTCACCAGATCAAGGCGCTCGAACGCGAGCTCGGCGTGAGCCTGTTCGCCCGTACCAACCGTCGTGTGGAACTCACCGCGGCAGGCGAAGCCTTCCTGGCCTGCGCTCGGGCAAGCCTGGACGCCGCGGAACGCGCCGTCACCGACGCGGCAGCCGCCGTGGGCGAGGTTCGCGGCACCCTCGCCATTGGCCTGATTCCCACCGTCACCGCCATCGACGTCCCCGCCGCCCTGGCTGTCTTCCACCGGGCGTACCCGGCGGTGCAGATCCGGCTTCGGGGAGGCGGAAGCAACGAGTTCATGGCCGCCATCCGCAACGGCGACATGGACGTCGCGGTCCTCGGGCTTCCCGATACCGCGAAGCCGCAAGGTGTGGCCGCCCGGGTGCTCGCGCGCGAACGCCTCGTTGCCGTCGTGTCCGCCGAGCACCCGCTCGCCGGCCGCCGGCGGTTGCGCCTGCCTGACCTGGCCGACGAGACGTTCGTGGACTTCCCGGAGGGCACGCCGGGCCGTGTGCCCTCGGACCTTGCGTTCCACAAGGCCGGTATCCGCAGGGAGGTGGCGTTCGAGGCGATGAGCACCGACTTGATGCTCGTCCTTGTGCGCAACGGCCTGGCCATCACGCTCCTGTCCCCGGCAGTGGTCCCCGACGACAAGAGGCTGCGCACCATCCCGGTCACCGGAGGCCCCACCCGCATCGAGTACCTGGCCTGGAGCGACTTCAATCCGTCGCCGGCTGCGGGAGCATTCCTTGCGCAACTGACGGGAAGGACCGGATCCGGGGAG
>DAOMFH010000279.1:0-1313 GCA_035429705.1 Actinomycetota bacterium | reverse complement strand
GGGGGATTCACATGTCGACTCTCGTTGCCATCGCCACAAGTGCGGCCCTGCTGATCCCGGTGGGCGGGGGAGTGAGCCAAGCCCCCTTTTGACCCGTGTTCGTCGGTCGCCAGGGTCTTTCCCAACTACGTGCCCGACTGGTGCGGTAAGCGTGCTCCGAAGGGCTATGAGGCGTTCCGCGGCGCTCTGGCCGACTACCGGTCGGCGATAGGCGAGTTCCAGCAGACCGAGAACAAGGTGTTGGAGGACTTGCGGCAGAGTTGCCGGCCCGACCTGGGCAAGTTGGCGAACCCCGTCGAGGTGGATCTGATCGTCGGGCGTTTGTCCTACAGCCGGCCCCTGCTGGACCGCGCCAACAATGCGAGGAACGCGATGAAGGATGCGCTCCAGACGGCCTTCGCGGGTGACCCGCAGGCGGCGGCCGTGGGTGTCGACATCGCTGCGCTGGGCCACGTGATCGAGGTCTACGGCCAGGGGATTCAGCACGTTGAGCAGACCGGTGAACTCTGGGCGGCGTGCACCTCCGAACAGACATGGGAGGTTGCCAACGACGCGCTGACCGGCAACACGATCGAGTTCGTGAACAACGGAACGGACAGTATCCGGATCGCCGGTGACATCCAGATGGCCTTCCAAGCCACCCAGGACGCCTGCAAGACGGTGCGGGTGCGCGAGGAGATTCCCGCGACTCAGATCAAGAAGGCAGGTGCGCCCACGACCAGGAAGGCGGGCGGCGCGGCGATCACCTACCCCAAGACGCTCGACGTCGGCAAGAAGCCGGTGAAGTTGCCGGTCAACGTGAAGAGCCCGGCGACGGGCTACGGCAAGATCACCGTCACACGCGGGCCCAAAGGCATCGTCGGCACGGGTGGCTGGGTCGAACCGGGGACGTTCGGACTGCTGATGACCGTCCCGGGCAAGACGAAGACCGGCAAGGTCACACTGACGTTCTCCGTCGAGGGCAGTGCCACGGTGGAGGGCACGATCCGGTTGCGGTGAGCCTCCTCGCGCACCGGCGGGGCGGGTTCGGTGAATTGGGGGCCCCGATCAGTTGCAGGGCTTTCTGGGCCCGTGACATCTGGCGCCCGGCGCGTGCTTCTGTCAGGCTGGGTTGCGTGTCATGGCGCAGCAAGGGATCCGTCCTGTCCGCGATGTCCGCGGGGTCGGTCCTGTCTTTCCTGAGCATTCTGTCGGTGGGCAGCCTCGCATCCCTGGCCTCGTCCGGGTCGGTGCTGTCCATCGGTTCGTCCGGATCGGTGCTGTCCATCGGTTCGTCCGGGTCCGTGCTGTCCATCGGGGCATCCGGGGGGATG
>DAOMFH010000278.1:0-3498 GCA_035429705.1 Actinomycetota bacterium | reverse complement strand
GATGTCGCTGTGGTGGTTCGACCGGTTGCGCGATCTGGTCGACAACCACGTGATCTCCACCGACGTTCCTGATCAGGTCGCCGGGCGGGCGCTGGTGTGCGAACGCTTGGAGATGCTGCCCGTCGAGTGCGTCGTGCGCGGGTACCTCAGCGGCTCCGGGTGGGCCGACTACCGCTCGAGCGGCGAGATCTGCGGGGTCGGCCTTCCGCCGGGACTTCTGGAGTCGGAGGAACTGCCACAACCGGTGTTCACCCCCGCCACGAAAGCTGCCGTCGGGGATCACGACGAGAACATCGACATGGTCGCGGTGAGCCGGATCATCGGGGCGGAGCGGGCCGAGCAGGTGCGGGACCTGTCCGTGCGGATCTACCGGGCGGCGCGCGATCTGGCCGCCGCCCGGGGGCTGATCCTGGCCGACACCAAGTTCGAGTTCGGCCTGCGCCCGGACGGGGAACTCGTACTCGCCGATGAGGTGCTGACCCCGGACTCGTCCCGGTTCTGGGACGCTGGCGCCTGGCGGCCGGGAAACACCCCGCCTAGCTACGACAAGCAGTTCGTGCGGGACTGGCTGCGGCTGGAGTCCGGGTGGGACCCAGCGTCCGACCAGCCGCCACCCCCGCTGCCCGCTGACATCGTGCAGCGCACCCGGGCGAAGTACGTGCAGGCCTACGAGACCCTGACGGGGGAGGAGTTCCAGTGACCACGTGGCTGCTCACCGGCGGGGCCGGGTACATAGGTGCGCACGTGCTGCGTGCGCTGCAGGCCAGCGGCCGCGATGTGGTCGTGCTGGACGACCTGTCGACCGGTCTGGCCCGCAAAGTGCCGGCCGATGTGCCGTTCGTCCGCGCCAATGTCGCCGACCGGGAGGCGGTCACCGCGGCGCTGGTCGAGCACGACGTGACCGGGGTCGTACACCTGGCGGCGAAGAAGGCGGTCGGGGAGTCGGTGGAACGCCCCGAGTACTACTACCGGGAGAACGTCGACGGGATGCTCTGCCTGCTCGAGGCGATGGCCGCGGCGGGCACCGGCTGCTTCGTCTACTCCTCGTCGGCCGCGGTCTACGGAACGCCGGGCACCGAGTTCGTGTCCGAGGACGCGGTCCTCACCCCGGAGTCCCCGTACGGGCAGACGAAGGTCATCGGGGAATGGATGACCCGCAACGCGGCGGTCAACCGGGACCTGTCCTGGGTCTCGCTGCGGTACTTCAACGTGGCGGGCGCCGCCAGCCCCGAACTGGGGGACACCAGTGTGTTCAACCTCATCCCGATGGTGTTCCGGGCCTTGTCGCAAGGGAGGCGCCCGCAGGTGTTCGGCGACGACTACCCGACCCCGGACGGCTCCTGCATCCGTGACTACATCCACGTCGCGGACCTGGCCGAGGCCCACGTGGTTGCCGCCGCGGCCGCCGAGACCGCGGTCATCGGCGAGGTCTACAACGTCGGGCGCGGGCAGGGGGTGTCCGTGTTCGAGGTCATGGACATGGTCTCCGAGATCGTCGGCCACGATGTTCGCGCCGAGGTTGGCGCCCGCCGGCCTGGCGATCCGGCGCAACTGGTCGCGACCGCGGACAAGATCGGTCGGGACCTCGGCTGGACCGCCACCCACGACCTGCGCGAGATGGTCGCCAGCGCATGGCAGGCGAAGGGCTGGGCGGGCGGCTGAGCCCGGCGCGCCAGCACCGACCGGCGGCTTTCCCCGGCGCGCCGGCACCGGTCCCACGGCCTGCCGCCGGGTGCGGTCGCGGTGCGTCCGGCCCGCCGCTGATTCCGGATCGCCTTCGGTGCCCCCGGTGTCCGTAGACTCGAAGCCGTGTGGCAGGCGCTGAAGACCGCGGGAACCCTCGATGAGCGCATCGAGCGTGGCCTGGCGGCCCGCAACCGGGTCCCCCACGACGCCCATGCCGACCTCTACCGGTCGCAGGCCCGCCCCGATCCGCTGCGCCTGGTGCTCGACCAGGATCAGGGACGGTTGCCGTCGCTGATCGGGGTCCGGCACGCCCGGATGGCCACGGATGCGCACAACTACTGCCGCGGCAGCGACGTCGTCATGGCCGCCGACCTGGCCGTGACACCGGTGTCGGAGATCCACGTGCAGGCCTGCGGCGACGTCGATGCCTCCGTCTTCGGCTACTACCGGGCGCCCGATGGCCAGGCCGTCTTCGACATGGGCTACTTCGACGAGACTCTGCGCGCGGCGTGGGAGTGGGACGTCAAGCGGATGGCAGTGGCCATGGTGCTGGCCACCCGGGTCGAGGGGGCGCCCGCCAAGGACCAGCGGGAGATCGGCCGGGCGGCCGTCGACGGCTACCGGCGCGGCATCGCGTGGGCCGCCGATCAGGACCGGCTCAACCTGTGGTTCGCAGGGGTTCCGGACAGTGAGGTGGCCCGTGCCCTCGAGAAGAGCGGGAAGCGGCAACGGGATCTGGCGTTCACCGACGGCGACATGCTGTACTCCGAGGTGGTCGAAGGTGACGGCGGCACGCCCCGGCTGGGCCTCGTGCCGCCCATCCACGCGTTGACCGACTGGCTCACCGAGGACGAAGCGGTCGATGTCCACGACGGCATGATCTCGATCATGAGCGGGTACTGGACGTCGGTCACCCCTGAGGTCCAGCAGATGCTCACGGAGTACCACATCGCCGACATCGCGATGCTCGTGCGGGGGGTGGCGGATGTGGGTCTGCGCAGCTTCCTCGTTCTGCTGCAGGGGGCCCGCCGCCACGAACGCGTCGTCCTGCAGGTCAAGGAGGCTCGCCAGTCGGTGCTCCAGCCGTACGTGTTGCCGGAGTTCCGCCACCGTGGCAACCAGGCCCGCCGCATCGCGCTGGGACAGGCGCTGATCCAGACGAAGCCGGACCCCTTGCTGGGCTTCAGCCGGTGGCAGGAGCGGGACTACTGCATAAGCCAGGTGCGTCCGGTGGCCACGGCCTTCTGGCGCGCTGAGCCCGCCCTGCGGTCGCGGTTCGCCCGCCTGTGCGGGTTCACCCTGGCCCGGGCCCATGCTGCCACCGGTGACCGGATCGCGATCAACGCCTATCTGGGGGACACGGATTCCTTCGTCAAGGCCGTCGTGCGCTACGCGATGCGTTATGCCGATGTGGTCGAGGCCGATTACGCGCAGTTCGCCAAGTACATGGCCGACGAGCAGGCTGTCGCGCCCCACTGAGCAAGGCGCCCGATCCGCGGTCAGGGTGGCTGGTGACGGGCGGGGATCCGTGGCTGATGATCCACCGCGTGGCTACAGTTGGGCTGTGCCCCGAATCGTCGTTGAAGTCATGCCGAAGGCCGAGTTGCTGGACCCGCAGGGCCAAGCCGTCCAGGCCGCGATGGCCCGCCTCGGTCTCGCCGGAGTGGTTGGTGTGCGCCAGGGCAAGCGCTTCGAGATCGAGATCGACGGCGACCTGACCGATCAGCGACTGGTCGAACTGGAGCATCTGGCGCAGACCCTGCTGGCCAATCCGGTCATCGAGAACCACACCCTGATCGTCGAGTAGGCCCC
>DAOMFH010000277.1:0-3499 GCA_035429705.1 Actinomycetota bacterium | reverse complement strand
GATCAAACCCCCAACACTGCAACAGTCGGCGGGCGGGCGGCCCCCAGCAGCACCGCGGGACACCCGCCAGGCGCAACCCGGACTGCCCCCGCAAGTCCGAAGAACACCTAACCGCGCGGCTGATGCACGTGTAGTAGTCAACTGACTACTCTGGGTGCATGCCGGGCGTGAGACTCCCTGTGCACCGAGCGATCATCGGATGGCTCGGGGTGCTCGTTTTCTCGGGAGTTCTCACGGTCGCGTCCAGTCCTGGCCCGGAGTTGCCGCCCCTGGCGCTGCCTGCCGGGGTGATTGTCTCCTGGGCAGTCCTCACCGAATATGGGCGTTGGCCGTTGCCCATACTGACCGGGACCGTGACGCTGGCGGTGGCCTACCTTGCGACCGGTCGACCGCTGGCCCAGAGCGTCGGCATCACGGCCATCCAGGTTGTGAGTGCGCTGGTGGCGGCCTGGCTGCTGAGGCTCGTGCGGGTGCGCCGGATCGGTTCGATGCTCGACGTCCTCTGGTTAGGGTGCATCGCCCTGCTGACCGGTGCTCTGGCAGCCGTTGGCATCGGTCTGCTCCTGCCGGCGCAGGCTCCCATGTGGCCGTTCTGGTGGCTGGTCACGACTGTGGGGTTCGCCCTGCCTTCCCCGGGTCTGCTGTGTGCCACACCGTGGCGGTCCCCCCGTCGGCTCAGCCAGTGGCTGGAAGCCGGATTGCTGCTGGTGGTGGTCGTCGGCTTCACCGTGCTGGCATACCCGGTCGCCGGAGCGGTCGTACCCGGCCGGCCCGGATATCTGCTGCTACCGGTCCTGCTGTGGATAGGCCTGAGGTTCGGTTTGCGCGCGGTCAGCCTGACGGCCACTCTGGTCGCTGCGGCACTGATCGGCGATGAGCTCGTGGTGGGCTGGCCCGCCGCGTCGGTGGCCTCCTGGCCGATCCACGTGGCTACCGTCACGGCCAGCGTGACCGGTCTGCTCCTGCTTTACGCCGTTGCGCTGATGGAGGAGAGGCGACGGGTGGGGGAGCGCCAACTGCGCGCGAATCAGGAGTTCATGCGATCGATGCTGAACAACAGTCCCGCGCTCGTCGCTGTCACCAGATACGACACCCAGGGCAAGGGCGCGCTGACGACGGTCAGCCCCACCCTCCTGGATCTTCTCGGGTCCAGCGAGGAGGATCTACTGCACCGGCCGTGGAGCGAGGCCATCGGGCACAGTGCCGGGGAGCAGGCCCAGCGAGAGGACCTGCAGGTGCTGCGGACGGGACGGTCGCAGGTCTTCGTGCAACGCCTGGGCCAGCGGGGTCATCGCCGGACGCTGATGACCACCAAGTTCCCACTCCGGATCCCGGAGGGCGGCGGGCGAGCCGTGGGCATGATCGCCCTAGACGTGACCGAACACCGCCGCCTGGACCGGATCATGCGACTGACCTTCGACCTCTCCCCGGTACCCATGGCCCGGCTGATGGTCAGCGCCGACGAGGTTGGCGCGATCCTCGACGCCAATGAGGCGCTCGGCGATCTGCTGGGACTGCCGCGGGCGCAGTTGCGAGGCAAGGACCTGCGCCAGTTCCTCCACCCGGATGAGCGTGACGTGGCCTGGGCCCCGGGGGTGGCCAGTGAAGAGGGCCGGGGCACGGCACGAGAGGTGCGGGTCGTTGACGGTGCCGGGAGCACCATCTGGGTCGCAGTCACGATTTCGGTCGTCCACGGCGGCGGCGACCGGGACGAGGACGCCTTCGCGCTGGCGGTGATGGAGGACGTGACCGACCGGCATGAGGCCGAGCAGACCCTGACGTACCAGGCCCGCCACGACGCCCTGACCGGGCTCCCGAACCGGTATGCGCTCGTCGAGCGACTCGATGCGGCGCTGCAAAGGCTGTGGGGGACACCCAGGTACGTGGCGGTGCTGTTCTGCGACCTCGACGGGTTCAAGACCCTGAACGACACCCTCAGCCACCGCGCCGGCGACGAGGTGCTCACGGGGGTGGCCGAACGTCTGCGTGGGGCGGTGCGTCCCCAGGACACGGTGGCCAGGCTGGGTGGGGACGAGTTCGTGGTGATCGCCGAGGAGGTAGCCGCCCCGGCCGAGGCAGTCCAGATCGGCGAGCGTCTGTGCGCAAGTCTGCGTGCGCCGTTCCGGGTGCAGGGCCGGGATGTCGGCCTGAGCCTGTCCGTGGGGGTCTCGGTCACCACTGACCCACAGACCAGTAGTGCCGACCTGCTGCGCCAGGCGGACCTCGCCATGTACCGGGCCAAGGACGCGGGCCGCAACCGGGTCGAGGCCTACGTGGACACCTTGGAAGCCGCCGCGGTCGCCCGGATGAAGGCCCAGGAGTACCTGCGTGCGGCCATCGCCGGGGGTGGCGTGAGGATGGAATACCAGCCGATCGTGTCGCTGGACGGCACCGGGGTGACCGCATTGGAGGCCTTGGTGCGCATCCCGGCCCCGACGCCCATCAGCACCGCCGAGTTCATTCGTGTGGCCGAGGAGAACGGGCTCATGGGTGCGCTGGGCGGTGAGGTGCTGCGACTGGTGCTGGCCGACATCATCCAGTGGTCCGGCCAGGACCTACAGGTCCGGGTGCATCTCAACGTGTCCCTGGCGCAGTTGACCGAGGTGTCCTTCCCGGACCAGGCCTTCGAGCAGGTGATGGCAGCCGGGATACATCCGGGCCACATCTGCCTCGAGGTCGGGGACTCCCCGCAGTTGCGCAGGGACCCCGGTCCGGTCCGCGGGCTGCTGCGACTGCACGAACTCGGCTTCCGGATCGGGATCGACGGATTCGGTGCTGGCCACGCGGGACTGGCATCGCTGAAGCAGTTCGCAGCCGACTACGTCAAGATCGACCGGTCGTTCATCGACCGGCTCGCCGAAGACCGGGAGGATCGCGTCATCGTGGAGGCGATGATCCGGGTCGCCCACGACCTCGGCCGCCGGGTCATCGCCACCGGGGTGGAGACCAAGGCGCAGGCCGAGGTGCTGCGGGCCCTCGGCTGCGACGAGATCCAGGGATACATCCACAGCGCGGCCGTGCCCGCGGGACAGGTGCCGGAGCTGGTGTCCGGGATGGCCCAAGGGCCGGGTGCACACCACCTGACTCGCGGTGCGGGCGTCAGTGACTGAGTGGGCGCGCAGCGGTCGTGCGGTATGTCCCGACAACCGCGTCTTCGCAGTGCGCATGGTCGCGGCGGTGAGGACCGCGGTCATCCGTGCTGCGACGGCGCTGGACCGGCCCGACGTGTCGCCGCGCAGACGACACCGACCACCGTTCCAGCGATCCCGAAGCGCCACCAAGGGCAGCGGTGGTGACCCCTACGGCAGGCTCGCCACCCCTGCCGGCAGGAACCGCTTGCCATTGACCCGCTCGCTGACACCGGCCCGGTCCAGGTACGGCGTGATCCCCCCGAGGTGGAACGGCCAACCCGCACCCAGGATCATGCACAGGTCGATGTCCTGAGCCTCGGCGACAACGTCCTCGTCGAGCATGAGCCGCACCTCCTCGGCCAGGGCGG
>DAOMFH010000276.1:0-3503 GCA_035429705.1 Actinomycetota bacterium | reverse complement strand
GCCACGTCCGTGATCACCGCGCCGGGCTTGACCTGCATGATGTCCAGGACCCGCTTGCCGGCCCCGGACGTGGCGGTGACGATCGCGTCCATGTCCGGCAGCGCCTCGTCGGGAGTGGCCGCGACGAAGACCTTGGCGCGGGGACTCTCGCTCTCGATGTCGGCCTTGAGTGCCAGCAGTTTGCCCGCCTCCGGGGAAACCAGCCAGATCTCGTCGCTGGCCATGGCCAGCAGGCGCGCGCACACCGAGCCGATCGCGCCGGTGGCACCGACCACCATGGACTTGCCGAGCAGCCGGCCCTGGTCGTCGACGTCAGCCACGCCGAGCCGGCGAATCGCATCGTGCAGCGCCCACAGCGCCCCCGACGCGCTGTAGCTGTTGCCGGTGGTGATCGGCAGCGGCGCCCGCTTGGCGACGGTCACCCCGGCGTCACCGACCACCTTGGTGAACGCGCCCAGACCCATGATCTGCGCACCGAGTTTCTTGGCGATGTCGGCGGCCTGCAACAAGCGCTTGTAGGTGAACTCGGGGTCGTGGGCCAGCAACTGCTTGGGGGTGCCGCCGACCGTGATCAGCCAGCCCTCCGCCTCCGCGCCGGTCGGCGAGACGATCCCGGTGACATGGCTGTACGTGAACGGCGGTGCATACGCGATCGCCTTCTCCACGCCGTCCATCACCATCTGCGGGGAGTACTCCGCGAGCTTGTCCAGCGGGCCGACGTTGCGCAGGTACTCCTGCGACAGCGGGTGGATTACGAAGGCGAACCGGCTCTTGCGCTTGAACCCGTCCGGGTACACCGCCCGCGGCGCCAGGCCGGCCGAGGTGATCATGTCCAGCAGGTCGTCGTCGACGAGCCTGCTCTCCTCCGCCCCGGTGACGGCCAGCATCAGGGCCTCCAGCACCGCGGCATTGATGGCGATGCCCTCGAACGGTTGGGGGGTGTCGTCCAGTACCAGGTCGACCCCGCGCTCGTGCAGATGCGCGAGGCGGTCCTCGGAGATCGTCGAGGTGATCAGGGTCTTGCCGGCCAGCTCCTCGAGGCCGAACATCATCAACTCGTCGTAGGTGGCCACCAGGACATCCGCATCGCGCACCGCCTTGCGCAGCAGAGACTGGTTGAACCGACGGCCCGGGGCCGTGATCGGCTCGCTGATCGGGTCGGGGATGCGGTCCAGGAACCACTTGCTGGCCCCGGCGAACCGGTCCAGCGCATTGAACGAGTCCAGCATCGAGGGCAGGCCCCACTGCAGCACAGCGTCGGCGAACCGGATGTTGTCGGTGAACTCCGCGAGCACCCGGGCGGTGCGCTTGTGGTTCGATCCGCCCAGCACAACGGTGCGCGCATTGCTGAACAGCCCCGGCTGATCCGCCTGCATCTTGCGGACGGTCCACTCCTGCAGCACGTCGCGCAGGCGGTGGCCGTTGGTGGTCACCACGTCACCAGCAGCCGCCTCGACCCGGCGCAGGGCCGCCTTCTCGTCGCCGGCCAGGATGCCCACGGTTCGCGCGTCCCGGGCACCGGTGATCGCGATCACAGCGGCCGACGCAGCCCACTCCTTGACCAGTTCCACCGCCTTGTCGACATCGCCGTCGGTGCCCCGTCGCAGGATCCGGAAGTCGTGCTCCAGGAACGTCACGTTCTGGTCGTAGTTCAAATCCGAACTCGCCAGGCTGACGTCCACGATCACCGGTAGCTCCACTGCCTTCTTGCGCGCCATCTTCCCTCTTCTCGTCAGAACATCGGATCCGCGAAAACCCCCGCAGCTTTGCGCAGGCCAGCGGTGTATGCCTGTACGTCCAGCACCGCCGGGCCCACGATTCCGGTGACCGACTGGTGCAGGTCCGGGGCGGCGATCAATTCGGCGGCCGCCGCCACCAGGCCCTCATAGGCCTCGACCCCGTCCCGCAGCCGGGCGGCCACCTCGATGCTGGCCCGGTGGGCGCTCACGGCGGCCTGCGTGCCGGCCATCTGCTGGGTCGTGCGGTACAGGGTCCCCAGTCGTTCCACGAGCGAGCGCAGGGCGGGGTCCACGTCAGCCAGTGCCTTGCGCAACTGCTGGCCGGCCTCCGGGTGCATCTGGTCGACCATGGGCAGCAGATCGTCCCAGCGCTGCGCCGCACGCGCCCAGCGGGCCACTTCCTCCGCGCCGGGAGTGCCCACCGGGAGCGGTTCGACCGGCAACGCCGGCAGCTCGGGCATCGGCGGGGGGCTGAGGTGCTGGCGCTTCTCCCGGGTCAGGTAGGCCATCACCCCCGAGATCCCGGCGGCGCCGAACCACAGCAGGGACGGCTGCGGGGTCACCGCCCCCACCACCCCCATCACGGAGGCGCCGGCCGCGCCGCTGGCCCACACGACCTCACGGGTCTTCATCCGCTGTAGTCGCCGCTCATGGCCGGCCAGGCGGTTCTGATGGCCGGCCACGATCGCCTGCCGCTGCGCCATGACCAGTTCGCGATCGGTGGGCCGCTTGGGCCGGGTGGCCCGGTAGGTCTGATAGCGCTCGAGGCCAGCGGAAATGCCGGCCTCGACAACCTTCAGCCAATGGTCGTGCTGCTTGCTCCCTTTGGCCATACGCCTACGGTACGTGACAGTCCCGGCCTCACGCCAAGCCATCGTGAGACCCCACCACGAACTCCTGCGGTCAGCCGGGCAGGTCGAACCAGGCGATGGCCGTAGTGTTCAGACTGCCGAGGCCGACCCGTCCGTCCCGGACCCGCACCCCCGTGCACATGTAGAACTCGTCGTGCTCCCCGCAGAACTCGTGCACCATCCGGCCCTCGGTGTCGTAGCCGCGCACCCAGACCAGCGTGTCCGGCTTCGGGTGGAAGGCCTCCGGCAGCGCCCAGATGAGTTTGCGCAGGATCGGCTGCCCGGCGGTCTTGTCGAGGGCGGGCTTGCGGGCGCTGGCCATCGTCACCCAGACCAGCCCGTCGTCGCCCTCGGAGATGTTGTCGGGGAAGGCCGGCAGATTGGTGATCCAGGGCTCGTGCACGCCGGTCTCCAGCCACACCCGGTCCACGCAATACAGACCGGTCTGGGCGACCGCGACGAACTCCGGGTTGAGGGCCACCCCGTTGGCGAACTGCAGACCTGTTGCGAGGACGTCGACCGTGCCGTCCGGCCTGCGCCGCAGTAGTCGCCCGGTGCCGGAGTGCTCGATGATGTCAGCGGTCCAGAACTCCAGGTCGAAGCGCTGGCTGGAGTCGGTGAAGTAGATGGTGCCGTCAGCGGCCACCGCGGCGTTGTTGCAGACC
This sequence comes from Actinomycetota bacterium, assembly GCA_035429705.1. Lineage (GTDB taxonomy): Bacteria > Actinomycetota > Actinomycetes > S36-B12 > UBA10799 > JADKAV01. Next base: position 248 of record DAOMFH010000276.1, on the reverse strand, counting down.
CGCAGCTCGTGCTGACCCTTGGCGATCAGGGTCTCCAGGTCGCCGGAGGACGGGTCCAGCAGGAGCAGACCCTTCTCCGCATCGCAGACCACCACCCGGCCGTCGGGATGGCGCTCGAGTCCGAGCGGGCGCCCGCCGGTGTCGGCCAGCACCGCGATCTGCCAGCCGTCCGGGCTGACCCGTACGATGCGCCCGTCCTCCAGCCCGGTCAGGATCACGTCGTCGACGAACAGCACGTCCTCGGGCCC
>DAOMFH010000275.1:0-3503 GCA_035429705.1 Actinomycetota bacterium | reverse complement strand
CTGATCGGGGAAGGCCATGTCCACCATCCTCGCCACAAAGCGCCGACGACGCGCGTCCGGACTGCGGGCGCGGCGCGGCAGGCTCCGCCGGTCAGCGCACCTTGGTGGCGCGGGCACTGGCAGCACTACAGGTATGCAAGCCGTCGGTCACACAGACTCCGCCAACGCATCGGTCAGCATGCCGACCAGAGCCTCGACCTGCACGTCCGCTGACGACGACACCTCGTCGTCGGAACCGTCGAGCGCACGCGCCGCGAGACCGGCTTTGCTGTCGATCAGTTCCGCGATCCGGGTGTCGATGGTCCGGGCCGCGACGATGCGCCACGCCGTGACCGGCTCCTCCTGCCCGATCCGGTGGATGCGGTCGATCGCCTGGGTCTGCTGCGCGTCAGTCCACGGGAGCTCTGCCAGCACGAGGTTCGACGCGACCTGCAGGTTCAGCCCCACCCCGGCTGCGGTCAAGGAGCACACCACGACGGCGACCGCAGGATCGTTCACGAAGGCGTCGATGTTCTTCTGGCGCGCCTTGGCCGTCTGGTCACCACGGATCGACGAGTAGCCGATCCCGCGCTGCGCGAAGGTCTGCTCAGCAAGATCCATGACCTCTATGTGTTTGGCGAAGAAGACGACTTTGCCGACGTTGCGCGCGAGTTGCGCGGTGTAGTCGGCGGCGGAGGCGGCCTTCGCCCGGCCGATGCGCTGCATCAGGGCGAACACGTTCTCGCCGGTCTTCGTCGCCGCCGTCGCCTCCTGCAGGGAGGTGGCCACCCGGCGGACCAGATCATGGTCGATGCCCGACCCGATCGGCTCGGAACCCCGGGCCGCAAGCGCGCTCTCGTAGCGCGCCACGAGAAGTCGCGTGAGTTCCTGTTCGGCCTCCCGGATCGAACGCCCGGCCTCATCGTCCAGTTCGACCGGCAGGTCGGCCACGCGGCGGGCGGGAATGCTCGCGGCCACGTCGACCTTGCGCCGCCGGACGATGCCGAGGTCGATGACGCTGGCCCGCGCGGCCTGGTAGAAGCCGGGATCGGCGGGCGTGAGCCCGTTGCGTTCCAAGGACTCCATCAGTTCAGGGCCGGGCCGCTTGTCGTCGATCCAGCCGAGGAACTGCCAGATGGCCCGGAAGTCCTCGATGTCGTTGATCAGCGGGGTCCCGGTCAGTGCCATCAGCAGTGGCCGCAGATTGCGGGCGCGGATCCGCTCGGAGAGTTGCAGAACGTGCTGCGAGCGCTGGGACTTCTTGTTCTTGATGAAGTGCGCCTCGTCGACGACCATGCCCCGCAGCCCGAGGTCTCCGAGCCAGCCCACATGCCGGTCGAGCACCTCATAGTTGACGATGACGATGTCGGCGAACCCGTCGATCGAGTCCCCATCACCGTGAATGACCGTCGCGGGGCGGCTGGGCGTCCACAGACTGGCCTCCCGGGCCCAGTTCATCTTCACGACGTTGGGCACTACCGCCAGCAGAGGGTAGGCGTCCGCCATCTGCGCGGCCAGCAGCGCCATGGCCGTCTTGCCGAGGCCCGGCTCGTCGGCGAGCAGGAACGTACGGTGCCCCGACCTGGCGGCAGCCACCAATTGCGCCTGGTGGGGCATGAGTTCCAGGCCACCCGCCACTGGCACCGAGGTGGGCTCTGGCAGTTGCATGCAGGCCGGGGCCCCACCACCGGCCTCCTCGAACGACCTGAAGAGCGGCTCAAGCAATTCCCATCCGGCAAGACGGTGCGAACGGACCGTGGTCTGCTCGGCCAACGAGAAGTCGGGGGCGAGGAAGGGGTTGGCCAACTGCCGCGACACAATCGCCCGGGGCACAACGCTGCGGTCGGCCGCGGTGTCCTCCGGTTCCGGCTTCGGGGCCGGCTCCGGAGGCGGATCCTCCCCCGCCTCGATCAGCATCTCCCGCTTGAGCCACCTGGCCGAGTCGGAGACGACCGCGTCTTCGGCCAGCAGTTTCAGCAGTGACGTGTCACGGGCCGCCGTCTTCGCCAGGATCGTGGCGATCCCGTCGAGGCGCCGGAGCTCGCCTGTCCGCTGGGCCTCGGTGACGGACTGGTCCGACTTGACCTCCGCCCGCTTCTCCCGGACCAACAGGGCGACGACCTGGAACTTCGTGCGCACCGAACCCCTCGCGGATCCGCGCTCGACGGCCGCCTCGACATCCCGTACGGCACGTGCCAGCACCGGGATGATGCCGTCGTTGTCGAGATCCCGACCGGCCTGTCGATTGCGTGGAGCGGTACGGCGGGTTCCCGATCGACGCTGACGTCGCTTGCTCACTCGCTCCTCCCCTGGACCGGACTCCAGTGTCCCTCCCTCGACAGGACCACCGCGGCGCCCAGCACGGGTTCGGCCGGGCAGATGCCTGCATCCTGTGTCGATGGATCGACCGGAGACCGCAGTCCGTTCACGAGGGGCGCCTCCGGCAGTCTACCTCCACCGTCGGCCCGCAGGATTCAGCACGACCGACGAAACCGGGGCAGACGATCACGCCGAGTCGAGCGCCAGCCACGTGACTGTCAGGGAGTCCTTGCTTCCGAATCTCTCCAAATGCCCACCGACCACGTCCTGGACCCGCACCAACTCCTCGGCCCGGGCTGCTGCGGCGGTCAGTACCAGAGCGTCCTCCTGGCTGGTGAGGCAGCAGTGAGCCTCCTCGAAGCCGAACCAGTGGCCGACCTCGTCCTCCCATATCTTGAGTCGCCGGCCGAGATGGGAGATCAACTGCCGGCGATACCGATCGGGACGGGTGGTCGCGACCACAGCCCGACTGCGATGGCGATACTCCATGGCCTTCACCCTCCTTCGCCTACTTCTAGTTAACACCGGATCGGCGCAGAGCGAGTCGGCTCACCGCGCATCCACGGCATCACAGGGCCGGGTCGGCACGCCATCGATCAGTGCGGGCGGGCGCCGCCCTTGATCTCGCGTGGCCCTGGGTGGAAGCCAGACGGTCGCCCCGTGGCAGCCATCGGGACAACCCCCGAACCGCAAACCGACCCGTGATCGGACGACTCGCGCATCCTCACCGGACATAGTCCGCGAGGTGCTGACCGGTGAGCGTCCGCCCTTCCGAGATCAGGTCCGCGGGAGTGCCCTCGAACACCACCCGGCCACCGTCATGGCCAGCCCCCGGGCCCAGATCGATGATCCAGTCGGCGTGCGCCATGACGGCCTGGTGATGCTCGATGATGATCACAGACTTTCCGGAATCGACCAGTCGGTCGAGCAGCGCGAGCAACTGTTCGACATCGGCCAGGTGCAGGCCGGTGGTCGGCTCGTCCAGGATCAGCACCCCGCCCTTCTCCGCCATGTGAGTGGCCAGTTTGAGACGCTGCCGTTCGCCGCCGGACAGCGTCGTCAGCGGCTGGCCGAGCTTGAGGTAACCGAGACCGACAGCGGCCAGGCGGACAAGGATCTTGTGGGCGGCCGGGGTGCGCGCGGGCCCGGTGCCGAAGAACTCCTCGGCCTGCGCGACGGACATCGCGAGCACCTCGCTGATGTCG
>DAOMFH010000274.1:0-3508 GCA_035429705.1 Actinomycetota bacterium | reverse complement strand
GACACGTGAGGTGTCACAACCTCACCAAGATCCCGGGCCGTTCTTCCTGGGGCTGATCTACCGCCTGCGCGAGCAGGATGTGGCGGTCGGCCCGACCGAGGCGCTGGCGCTGGCGGCGGCGCTGAAGGCGGGCGCACACGACGACTCCGTGCGCGGCTTCTACTACACCGCCCGCGCGACGTTGATCCACCACGAGGCGCACCTCGACGCATTCGACCGGGCGTTCCTCGCCGAGTACGGACACCTCGAGTGGGACACCTCCCTGACCGAGCAACTGCGCGAATGGCTCGACGAGCAGTCCGGCCGGATGGCGCAGGACTCGCAGGCCGAGCCGCCGGACCTCGCGGAACTGCTGGCAATGTTCGAACAGCGAAAGCGCGAGCAGACCGAGCGCCACGACGGCGGTGACTACTGGATCGGGACCGGCGGCAAGTCCCAGCTCGGGCAGGCCGGCAGCGCGGAATCGGGCCTGTCCACCGGCAGTTCCGGCGGCGGCCGGGCGGCGATCCGGATCGCCGACATGCGCTCCTACCGTCCCTATCGCTCTGATGTGACGCTGGACATCCGGCAGATGGAGGTGGCGCTGCGACGGCTGCGCGCGTTCGTCCGGGAGGGGGCGCACGACGAGTTGGACATCGAGGCGACCATCGACGAGACCGCCCGCAACGCCGGGGAGATCGAGGTGGTCACCCGGCCGCCGAGCCGGCCTAACACCCACGTGATCCTGATGATCGACGTGGGCGGGTCGATGTACCCGTACTCGCGGTTGATGAGCCAGTTGTTCAGCGCCACGAAGAAGGCCACCCACTTCAAGGAACTGCGCACGTACTACTTCCACAACTGCGTCTACGGCAAGGTGTACGGCACAGACCGCTTCACCGAGGCGGTCTGGGTGCACGACCTGCTGCGGCAGTGCGGACCGCACTACAAGTTGATCATGGTCGGTGACGCATTCATGGCGCCGTACGAGCTGGGTCAGGCCGGACCCTGGAGCGCGACGGATGCGACCCGGGTGGCCGGGATCGAGTGGCTGCGGACACTGGCCGATCATTTCCGGGATTCCTGCTGGCTCAATCCGGAGCCGCTGAGTCGCTGGACCGGCACGACGATCGAGGATGTCGCGCGCGTGTTCGACATGTTCCCGCTGACCACCGAGGGGCTGACCGAGGCGATGGCGCACCTGAACCGGGGGACGCCGGCGAGGCGGTGAGCGTGCGAGGTGGGCGGTCCCGGGGGACCTGCCGAGCGCAACGGCCGCGCTCAAGGGCCGGCCGCGCAGACCCGGCGCTACTGACAGTCGCCCGCGTCAGCCGGACAGGTACGTGCAATGCCCCAGAGGCGAAGCCGCGCCCCCGTTGTCGCTGGTGACTGGGGCACGGACCACCCATTCGGCGGACTTCGCTTGCTGCGCCCCAGTCGTCGTTCATACCCTGGGGGCCCGGCGCAGTTGGGAGAACTTCATGAACCGTCTGCTGGCCTTGGCCATCCTGGTCTGCGGACTCGCGCTCTCCGCTTCGCCGGTCAGCGCCGATCCTGGCCGCATCCGCGGTTTCGAGGTCACAGTCAAGGGTGAGCAGATCCGTGCCGAAGCGCTTGTGCCCGGCCCCGTCGGCCGGAAGGTGAAACTGCAGCAGTTGGACGGCCGGCGGTGGGTGACGCTCAGCCAGTCGCGTACCGAGCGGGTCAAGGGGGCGGCCAGTCCCCGGGTGCGGTGGCGGGTGGACGTGGCGGACCTGCGGGTGCCGAACGCAGGCAGCAGAGCCCAGGCGGGTCCGCTCGCGGATCTCGTGAGGCTGCGCGCCAAAGCCGGCCAGCAGAAGTCGAAGCCCAAGAAGGTGAGGGTCCGGCTCGCAATGCCAGCGGTGCCCGAACTGGTGATAGGCAAGGTCAGTGGCCGGCAGTCCCAGGACGGTTTCGAGATGGAGTGGGAAGGTTCGGTGACGTTCCGCTACCTGGACACGGTGAATGACCGGATCGAGTTCGCGCGGTACAAACTCGACAGCGCGTACCTGAGCTGGTCGGCGCGGGGTTCGCGGCCGGATTGCACCTTGTCCGGCACAGGCAGTTTCACGATGCCGGCACTCACCGGCGACGGGGTGGTGTTCGTGCCCAAGCGGGAGGGAGGATCGCTCGAGTACCAGTTCACTCTCGCCCACGACACCGCGTTGCCCATCACCTATGCGTGCAAGAACGGCGACACGGGCACCTTCGACCTCGAACAGACCCTGTCCGTCAACACGCTCGGGTGTCCTTCGGCCGGCTCGGCAGGAATCTTCCCCCGGTATTCGGCCCTGCCCTGGAACTCCCGGCAGGACCTCTGGAGGTTCTCCGGTGAGGTGGCGACCGACCTCAGCGGGTTGTGCAGCGACGGGTACAACCCGCCCGGATTCATGTACGCCTGGGATCTGACCGGCACCGATCCGATGCTGCTCACCCCGGAGTAGACGCCCCGCCGAGTCGGTTCGAGTTGGATCAGCGGGGGATCTTCGTCAGACTGGCGAAGTCCATGCGGGATGGAGGCGGACATGATGCGCAGACTGATTGCCCTGGGAATGCTGCTGGTTCTGGCCGGGTGCGGGGGTTCGGAGCCCACAGCGCCAGCCGTGGACACCCCCGCCGCCTCGTCGCCACCGGTTGCCGCGTCCGAGGCCGCACCGGTGTCCGCCGATCAGCCTTGCGACCTGCTCACCGCGGATGAATTGAATCAGGTGCTGGGTACCTCCTTCACCGACGGTGAGTTGACCAACGACGAGGCCCGGCAGATCGTGACATGCACCTACACGACGACCGAGTCGGTCAACGGGGTTGACGTGCCCACTGAGATCGCCGTTCTGGCCGTCTCCCTCGTCGACGGGCAGGAGTCCTACGACACGAATGTGGATCTTGCGCCGGCCTACTTCGACAACGATGCGAAGCCCACGCAGGTGGACGGTGCCGACAAGGCCTACGTCGTGATCGACAAGGACACCGACTCCCCGGTGATCGGAATGCTCGTCGGCGACCAGTTCGCGCAGATCCAGATCGCGGCTGAGGGGGCCAGCGTGGAGCAGGCGCAGCAGTTGGCCGCCACGATGGCGGGCCGCCTGGCCTGATCGCGGTCGGCAAGGTCTGCTGGCCGGGGCGCGGCCCGCGACTGGTGCGTGGTTGGTGGTTCGCGGGCGGTCAAACCCCCAACGTTGCAACAGTCGCGACCGCTGCGATGCTCAGGCCCCCGGGTCTGCTGGGCCTGGCCAGCCGCACAGCCCGCGACTGGCGCGCGGTTGTCGGTTGGTTCGCGACTGGCGCGCGGTTGGCGAAGTTGATCAAGGAAAACCCCCAACGCCGCAACACTCGGTGGCCGGCCACCCCCGAACGCCGCGCTCGCGAGTCGCGCGTGTGCGTCACGGGTCCGGGGTCCCGCTCGGGCCTGCGCAACCCCCGCGACTGGCGCGCGGTTGTCGGTTGGTTCGCGACTGGCGCGCGGTTGGCGAAGTTGATCAAGGAAAACCCCCAACGCCGCAACACTCGG
>DAOMFH010000273.1:0-3513 GCA_035429705.1 Actinomycetota bacterium | reverse complement strand
CCGCCGGACACCGAGCAGCCGGGACTACCCACCTCGAATCCGAAGAACCGTGTGGCGCCGCTGCAGGCCAGCCCAAGAAGCGAGTGCTGCGCCGGTCGCCCCGCACATCCGGCACCACGACCGGCGTTACTGCCCCGGAGAAGTCCGAAGTCGCGGTTCAGCCCGCCAGACCCACCGCCGGGTCGGCCAGGAACTCGGCGATCTCGGTCAGGACCTGCGAGCCGAGCGCCCCGTCGACGCATCGGTGGTCGAACGACAGCGTCAGGGTCACGACGGGCCGGGCGCGGACCTCACCATCGACCACCCACGCGCGTTCCACGACCCGGCCCAGACACAGGATGGCCACGTGGCCGGGCGGCAGGATGGGCGTGCCGCCATCGACGCCGAACACCCCGACGTTCGTCAGGGACACGGTGCTGCCGGTGAGGTCGGCCGGGGTCAGCGTGCCCGCCCGCCCAGCCCGCACGACCTCATCAACAGCGGCTGCCAGCTGGGCCAGCGACAAGTCCTGCGCGTCGGCGATGCGCGGGACGAGCAACCCCCTTTCGGTGGCCACGGCCAGCCCGAGGTGCACTCCGGCATGCTGGATGATCACCTCGGCATCGGCGTCGAAGGTGGCGTTGATACCCGGGTGCCTGCCGGCCGCGGCCACCAGCGCGTAGGCGGCCAGCACGGTAGGCGACCACTTGGTGTCCGGATACCGGGTTCGCAGGCGTTCCAGCAGCGCCATGGACTCGCTGACGTCGACGTCCAGCCACTCCGTGACATGTGGGGCGCTGAACGCGGACGCGACCATCGCCTGGGCCATGCTCCGCAGCACCCCGCGCACCGGGATGATCTGATCGGCGCCGGTGGGGCTCTCCCGGCGCTGGGCGGCGGCCCGTTCCACATCGGCGCGGGTGATGACGCCCCCAGCGCCGGTGGGGTCTACAGCAGCGAGGTCGATGCCGAGTTCCTTGGCCAAGCGGCGCACGGGCGGCTTCGTGCGAGGCCGTGGCCGGTCGGCCTGCAGGCGCTGTTCGGTGGATCTGGCTACTTCGAGCCCGCCGTGCCGGACCGGCTTGGCGTCGGCCCCGGGGGGACCGGCCTCGGGTTGTTCGGTGCCCTGCGGGGTGGCCGGCCGCCGGCGGCGGCGCACCGGTTTCTCCGACGAGGCCCCGTACCCGACCAGCAACGGCTCGCGGGTGGTCTCCACACTGATCAGGTCTGCGCCGACCGGCAGCACCTGACCTGGTTGCGCGTGCAGGTCCTTGACCGTGCCCTCGAACGGGCTGGGCAGTTCCACCACCGCCTTCGCGGTCTCGATCTCGCACAGAATCTGGTTGATCTCCACCCGGTCGCCGGGTGCGACCAGCCAGCGCACCAGTTCGGCCTCGGTGAGCCCTTCGCCGACGTCGGGCAACCGGAAGGTCTGCATCACATCCCCCTCACGGTGTCGACGGCGTCGAGGATCCGGTCCACGTCCGGCAGGTAGTAGTGCTCGAGTTTCGACGGCGGGTAGGGCGCGTACGGGGCGCCGACCCGCAGCACCGGCGCCTCGAGGTCGTAGAAGCACTCCACCGAGACGCGTGCGGCGATCTCCGCGCCGAGGCCGGCGAAGACCGGGGCCTCGTGTACAACGACACACCGGCCGGTCCGGTGGACGGAGTCGAACACCGGCCCGAGATCCAGCGGGGACAGGCTGCGCAGGTCGATGACCTCCAGGGACAGGCCGTCCTCCTCCTCGGCCAGCCCGGCCGCCTCCAGACAGGTCCGGACCATCGGCCCGTAGCAGACCAGGGTGGCGTCGGTGCCCGCCCGCACGACGCGGGCCTCGAACAAACCCTCGGACACTTCGCCGGGTTCGGCGCGGTCCCAGTACCGGCGCTTGGGTTCCAGGAAGATCACGGGATCGTCGCAGGCGATGGCCTGGCGCAACATCTGGTAACCGTCGCGGGCGTGCGAGCAGGTGACGATGCGCAAGCCGGGAGTGTGGGCGAAGTAGGCCTCCGGCGACTCGCTGTGGTGTTCCACCGCACCGATGCCCCCGCCGTACGGGATCCGGATGGTCACGGGTAGCCGGATCTGACCCTCCGAGCGGGCGTGATACTTGGCCAACTGCGTCGTGATCTGGTCGAACGCCGGGAACACGAAGCCGTCGAACTGGATCTCGCACACCGGCCGGTAGCCGCGCATGGCCAGCCCGATCGCGGTGCCGATGATGCCGCTTTCGGACAGGGGGGTGTCCACCACCCGGGCATCGCCGTGTTTGGCGTGCAAACCGTCGGTGATCCGGAACACCCCGCCGAGTCTGCCCACGTCCTCTCCCATGACCAGCACGGTGGGGTCCTCGTCCAGCGCGTCGGCCAGCGCCCGGTTCAGCGCGGCGGCCAGGGTGATCGGTTCAGCCATGGTCGGCTCCGAGGTACTCGCTCCACCAATCCCGATCGGCGTCGACCAGCGGGTGGGGTTCGGCGTAGACGTGCTCGAAGATCAGCGACAGGCTGGGTTCGGGCATCGTCAGGCAGGCCTCCCGCAGTCGGCGGCCGAGGTCGTCGGCCTCCTGCTCGACTTCGGCGATGAAGGCCGGGTCGCCGGCACCGGTGCGCAACAGATAGGCCCGCACTCGTTCGATCGGATCCTTCAGCCGCCACTGCTCGAGTTCGGTGTCCACCCGGTAGCGGGTCGGATCGTCGGAGGTGGTGTGTGCCCCCATGCGGTAGGTGAAGGCCTCGATCAGGCTGGGACCACGGCCCTGCCGCGCGCGCTCGAGGGCGCGGCGGGTGACGGCGAGCACCGCCAGCACGTCGTTGCCATCCACCCGCAGGCCGGGGAAGCCGAAACCCTGTGCGCGCCGGAACAGCGGGATGCGGGTCTGCCGGTGCAGTGGCTGGGAGATGGCCCATTGGTTGTTCTGGCAGAAGAAGACGACCGGAGCGTCGTTGACCGCCGCCCACACGAACGCCTCGTTGACATCGCCCTGGCTGGATGCACCGTCGCCGAAGAACGAGATCACCGCGCTACCCGGCGGGTTGTCCAGACCCGCGTCGCGCTGCATCCCCATGGCGTAGCCGACCGCGTGCAGCGTCTGGTCCCCGATCACGATGGTCGGCAGCGCGATGTTGTGTGCGCGCGGGTCGTAGCCGCCGTTGGTCACTCCACGGAACAGGCCAAGCAGGCTGACCGGGTCGACCCCGCGGGTCCAGGCGACCCCGTGCTCGCGGTAGGTGGGGAAGACGTAGTCGGATGCCGCCAGCGCCCGGCCCGCACCGATCTGCGCCGCTTCCTGACCCAACAGCGGCGGCCACAGACCCAGTTCGCCCTGCCTCTGCAGCGCGTGTGCCTCGGCGTCGAGGCGCCGGACCATGACCATGTCCCGGAACAGGCCCCGAAGTTCCTCCCCGGACACCTCGAGGTCGTACTCGGGGTCGTGCAGGCGCTCGCCTTCCGGAGTGAGCAGTTGCAGCAGATCCGCCATGTGTCGAGGGTCCCGCGATTCCGGCGGATGGGGCATCGGTCGGAAGGGTGATGGGG
>DAOMFH010000272.1:0-3544 GCA_035429705.1 Actinomycetota bacterium | reverse complement strand
GCCACGTGGGCCAGTTTCGTGGCCCGCAGTCCCGCCTCGGTGAGCCCGCGGAACTCGGCGGCACGCTGCGGATCCTCGTAGGCAGATGGCAGCAGCCTGGCCACCACCGGGTCCTCCGGTGCCGGGCGGACCTCCCCCACCCCGGTCAGACCCAACTCCCGGGCCCACGGCGGGACATCCGGGCCGGGTACGGGATCGGCGAGCACCAGCGTCAGTTCGTCGCAGACGAACTCGAGCACACGCTTCTCCTGGTCGGCCAGCCGGGCCACGAGCGCGCCGCGACGGAACTTGAACGGCCTGCCCATCACTTGTCCCGCTGCACGGTGGCCCACAACCCGAACTCGTGCATCGCGGTGGCGTCACGCTCCATCTGCTCACGGCTGCCGGCGTTGACCACCGCCCTGCCCTTCGTGTGCACGTCCCACATCAGCGACTCGGCCTTGTCCCGGGCGTATCCGAAGTACTGCATGAACACGTAGGTCACGTAACTCATCAAGTTGATCGGGTCATTCCACACCACGCAAACCCAGGGGGACTCCGGGAGCACCTCGGATTCCGGGGACTCCAACTCGGCGGGCGCGATACTCATCACGGTGATTGTCCCACTGCCTGCGTCCGGTGCGCCCGGCATGCCGCGGTGAGTCCACAGCCGGGCCGCAGAGCAGTACGGTACCTGCATGGAACTGCCGGCGCCGAGTCCCGACCTGCCCCAGCCACCGATCCTGCGGGCGATCCGGGAGTCGGTCATCGGAGACGACCAGGTCCTGCCCGGCCCGTACGGCCCGCGCCGGGTGACCTACGCCGACTACACCGCCAGCGGCCGGGCCCTCGGATTCATCGAAGACTTCATCCGCGACGAGGTTCTGCCCCGCTACGCCAACACCCACACCGAGAGTTCCGGCACGGGACTGCAGACCACCCGGTTGCGGGAGGACGCCCGCGACATCATCCGTCGGGCGCTCAATGCCGGCGACGCCGCCGTGATCTTCTGCGGCTCCGGATCCACCGGGGCGATCAACAAGCTCGTCGGGATGCTGAACCTGCGGATCCCGGCCGACCTCGACCGGCAGTACGGGCTGACTGCCCACATCCCCGCGGACCAGCGCCCGGTGGTCTTCGTGGGCCCGTTCGAGCACCACAGCAACGAACTGCCCTGGCGGGAGTCGATCGCCACGGTGGTGACCATTCCGGAGGACGTCGACGGCCACATCGACCTGCAGGGACTGCGGGCGGCGCTGCTCGAGTACGCCGACCGGCCGCTGCGGATCGGATCGTTCAGTGCCGCATCCAACGTCACCGGGATCATGACGGACACCGTGGCGGTCTCCCGACTCCTGCACGAGCATGGGGCGCTGGCGTTCTGGGACTACGCCGCTGCCGGCCCGTACGTGGAGATCGACATGAACCCCGCCGACGATCTCGGGTGCGCCGACGCGATCTTCCTGTCGCCGCACAAGTTCATCGGGGGGCCGGGTACCCCCGGCCTGCTGGTGGTCCGCCGGGATGTGGTGCACAACAGCGTGCCGGACACCGTCGGTGGCGGCACGGTCGAGTTCGTCAACCCGCAGGAGCACGTCTACCTCGCCGACGTGGAGCACCGGGAGGAGGCGGGCACCCCCGCGATCGTGGAGTCGATCAGGGCCGGCCTGGTGTTCCAGCTCAAGCAGGCCGTCGGCGCCGACGTGATCCGGGCCCACGAGGAGGATTTCCTGCGGCGGGCCGTCGCGGCCTGGAGCGACCACCCGGCCATCGAGATCCTGGGCAACCCGCAGGCGCAGCGGTTGTCCATCCTGAGCTTCGTGATCCGCCGGCCCGGCGGACTGTTCCTGCACCACAACCTGGTCGTGGCCATCCTCAACGATCTGTTCGGCATCCAGGCCCGCGGCGGCTGCTCCTGCGCGGGCCCCTACGGACACCGCCTGCTCGGCATCGACCTGGACCGCTCCCACGAACTGCAGACGGAGATCTCACGCGGCTGCGAGGGCATCAAACCCGGGTGGGTGCGGGTGAATTTCAACTACTTCGTCTCGGAGGCCGTCTTCGCCTACATCGTCGCGGCGGTGGAACTGATCGCGGACTTCGGGTACCGCCTCATCGGCGACTACCGCTTCGAGCCGCGTTCCGGACTCTGGCGCCATCGGCACGGGCCCGTGGAACCCCCGTTGCGGATGGAACAACTGCACTACGAGGACGGACACCTGCAGTACCCGCATCATGGGGCCACCGCCGATGAGGAGCAGTTGGCCGAATACCTCGAACAGGCCCGCGAACTACTGCTGAGCCGCGCGGAGCCGGACCTGGCGAGGACCGGGCAACTGTCTGCGGAGTTCGAGCACCTGCGGTGGTTCGAGTTGCCCGACTTGTGCGTGTCGGGCTCAGCGGGAGCGGAAACTGACCGTCGAACTGAAGCCCTTGGCGAACCCGGGGAACGGCGCTGAAACGACCCGGTAGGTGTACCGGCCGTTCTTCACGGTGGGGATCACGCTGAACCGGTAGGCGCCACCGGCCTTCGTGTGTGTGCGCCCGAACGTCACCCACTTGCCGTCCACCAGACGCTGCCGCTTGACCAGCAGTCCCTTGCGCCCGGGTGTCACCCTTCCGCTGAGCCGGACCTTCTGCCCGGTCACAGCCACGATCGAGCGGTTCACACTCACCGCGGCGCGCACGCGGGTTCCGACCGCGGCGCTGCGGGCCGCCTTGCGAGTGCCCGTGGCCGATACGGCCACCCGGAAGGTACCCGAGGTCTTCGGGGCGTGACTGAACACCACACGTCCTGAATCCGGGACCCGCTCACTGGCTACGTCACGCCAGCCGGCCTTGCCCGCCGGGTTCACCTGCAGGGTCGCCAGTCCGCCCTCGCTGGGCTTGCCGTCCGACGTGACGGTGGCGGTGACGGACGCCGACTGTCCACGGGTCACGTACCTGGGGGCGCCGATCTTGACATCGGCCCCCTTGCGCGCTCCCGGCTTCGCCTTCTGCAGCCCGACGGCCTTGCGCACCGCCGGCCACTGATCGGCCGGCTCACCACCGATCGTCCACAGTGCGGCCCCGGCCAGGCCGGCCGAGCGGGCGACCCGTACCCGGTCGGCCACCGACGTCGCGTCGGCGAAGAATGCCCTGCGGTTCACCGTGCACTCGGTCTTCTCGCCCTTGGCGTTCAGGCCCTTGTAGACGATGGAGTAGGAGACCGTCAGTTCGCCGCTGGCATCGCGGCTGATCTGGTCGGGCGCAACCCCGTCCGCGGCCAGTGAAGACAGCGCGCTGGCCGCGGTCATCGCGTAGTTGCCGTCCTTGATGTCCTGTCCGACGGGGCACTTGCCGGTCTTGCCCGTGAACCAGTTCCGCCCGTAGACGGGGATTCCGAGCTGAACCTTGCTCCCGGGTAGTTGCGTGGGTGCGAACGCCGCGACCTTCTGCACCCAGCTCAGCGGGGCGATCGGCCCGGGGCTTCCCACGGAGTAGTCATAGGCCATGATCCGCAGCAGGTCCGTGTGCTTGCCGACCCCGGCGTAGTCGTAGACCCAGTACCCGCTCGAGGAGTCGT
>DAOMFH010000271.1:0-3562 GCA_035429705.1 Actinomycetota bacterium | reverse complement strand
GATGAGCGGTGGCGGGCTGTTCGGCCAGGATCGCGCCGTTCAGCGAGCCGACGGAGGTACCCACCACGAAGTCCGGGGTGATGTCCGTCTCGGCCAGCGCCCGCAGGTGGCCCACCTGCACGGCCCCGTAGGAAGCACCCCCGCCGAGCACGTACGCGATGGGGCGGGGCAGGGAATCGACGATCTCGAGGCGTTCCACTCGGTCATTGTCCACTGCTGTGGACGCCGTCGCCGGATCGTCGGAGCACCAATTACAGTCGGAGAGTGAACCCTCGCCTGCTGGCCGTGCCGGCTGCTGCGCTGCTCCTTCTCGGCGGCTGCACGGGGGGGAGCGAACCGCCATCCGCCTCGCCAACCGGGTCACCGGTGGCCGAGGACGCTCAGTTGGCCCAGTACTACGGACAGGACCTGAACTGGACCTCGTGCGGGGGCAGTTTCGAGTGCGCCACCATGACGGTTCCGCTGACCTATGACCAGCCCGACGGTGAGACCATCGAACTCGATCTGGTGCGGCTGCCCGCGGCCGACCCGGACAATCGGCTCGGCTCGCTGGTGCTCAATCCCGGCGGACCCGGCGGGTCCGGGGTGGAGTACGCACGGGCGGCGCGCGCGGTCGTCTCGCAGGATCTCATCGACCATTACGACATCGTCGGGTTCGACCCCCGCGGCGTGGCCGACAGCACCCCGATCGAGTGCCTGACCGACCAGCAACTCGACCGCTTCCTGGACGTCGATCCCAACCCGGAGACCGACCAGGATGTGGCCGCGACCGTGGCCGTCTCGAAGCGCTTCGGCCCGCGGTGCGAGCAGAACTCCCCGGACCTGACGCCCAACATCGGCACGCCCTACGTTGCGCGGGACCTGGACGTCCTGCGATCGCTGCTCGGCGACGAGCGGCTCAACTTCCTGGGCAAGTCGTACGGAACGTTCATCGGGGCCACGTACGCCGGACTCTTCCCCACCCGGGTCGGGCGCTTCGTCCTGGACGGCGCGGTGGACCCGACGCTGACCAACGCCGAGCTCAGCAAGGGGCAGGCGATCGGCTTCGACATCGCGCTGCAGCGCTTCGCCCAGTGGTGCGCGCCGAAGAAGGACTGTCCGCTCGGTGACGCCCCGGACGCCGGTGTGCAGAAGGTGGCCGACCTGTTCGCGGCGCTGGAGACGAACCCGCTGCCGGCCTCGCCCGGGCGGCCCCTGAGCGCGGCGCAGGCGACCACCGGGGTGGTGGGCAGCCTCTACTCGAAGGACACGTGGCAGTCGCTGTTCTACGCGCTGCAGAGTGCCTTCGACGGAGACGGCCTGGCGCTGCAGTCGATCGCCGACTGGCTGACCGAGCGCCGGGCGGACGGCACCTACAAGAACAACGCCAACGAGGCGCTGTATGCGGTCAACTGCATCGACCGGCCCGACCGCTGGGATCCGCAGCAGACTCAGCAGCAGGCGCAGGACTGGAGCAAGGAGGCGCCGGTCTTCGGTGCTGCCCTGGCCTGGGGCAACCTGCCCTGCTACTACTGGCCGGCTCCCGCGGTCGATGCCCCGCACGAGATCACCGCCCCCGGGGCTGCGCCGATCCTGGTTGTCGGCACCGAGTTCGACCCAGCGACGCCCTACCCGTGGGCGGTCAGCCTCGCCGATCAACTCGAGTCCGGGGTGCTGGTCAGTTGGCGCGACGGCGATGGGCACACGGCCTACTACCAAGGCTCAAGGTGCGTGGACAAGGCTGTGGACAACTTCCTGGTGGACGGCAAGGTCCCTGAGGACGGCCTGGAGTGCAAGTAGGGCCCGCCGAGGTCGTTTCGGGTCTTGACCGTCCGGCCCCAGCGTCACCTACGCTGACGGCATGGAGTTCCTCTGGGGTCTGATCGTCTCCGTCCTGAGCGCTTGGTTCTGCTACTTCATCGCCGAGCGCAACGCGATGAGCAAGATCGGCTGGCCGATCCTCGGGTTCCTGCTGCCCGTGCTCGGTGCCGTGCTGACCCTGGTTGTCGCGTTCATGAAGCAGAAGGACCCGGTCTGACGGCGATCTGGCGGTCCCGCCGCGTGCGTGCTTGAACATGGCGAGTGCCGCGGACCGCGGGCTACATTGCACGCATGTATGACACGGGCGGAGACGATCCACCGGAGACCGATCCGGATGCAGTTCCCTTGACGGCTGCGGCGGCATTCCGGATGCAACTACGGGAGAACCCGGTGATCTGGGTCCTGTTCGTCTTCATGGCCCTGATGCTCATCCCGATCCAGCGGTTCACGCCGCTGGCGCCGCCGTACTCCGACGCTGACACGTGGGTCGCGGTCATCGCGACCCTGCTGGTCGCGCTCGCCTTCGACGCCCGCCTGGACGTCACCTGGCTGTTCCCCGTCCACAACCGGCGGGAAGCGATCCACCTCAAGGAGTGGATCGGTGCCTTCACCATGATGTGGCTCATCCTGATCGCCAGCGGACTGCTGGTCGGCCTGTACATGACCGGCTGGCACCCCGAGGATGCGCCGGTTCCGGACGGACTCAGTTTCCTGCCCGTCGCGGCGGTGGGTGCGGAACTGTTCCTGCTGATGCTGTCGTTCTACCTGCGGGCCTCCAACCCGGCAACCGACGACTGAGGAACCTGCTGCCTGCGGTTGGGCGCCGCTGCGCCCGTCGGCCTGCCTGCTTGTCCACGGCCCGGCAGCCACGTACTCTCACGTTGTCTGGGAGGAGAGAAGAATGAGGAAGACACTCGCGATCATGGCCGCCGGTGGGGTGGTGGCCGCGGGGCTGGCTGCCGCACCGGCGCAGGCCGCGACCATCAAGGCCTGCGTCAAGAAGTCCGACGGCAGCGTGCGGTTCATCAACAAGAAGAACAAGAAGTGCAAGAAGGGCTGGAAACTCAAGACCTGGAACTCCGAGGGGCCCCAGGGCCCGTCCGGGCCGACCGGTCCAAGCGGCCCGAACTGGCTGGTCAAGGACAAGAACGGCGTACTGCTGGGTGCGTTCTCCGGCTACTACACGACGGGTCTGATCCCGCAGGTGTCGGTGACCACTGATGAGGGTGCCGTGTTCCGCTACGGCATGGATGGCCTGCTCGACAATGACAACCCCACCATCCTGTTCGTGAACAACGGTTGCACCGACGCGGTCATCCGCCGGAACACGAACCCTGAACTCGAGCCCTATCTGCGCAGCGCCGGTGGGTCCGGACGCGCCGTGTTCCAGGTGCTCAACGCCCCTGCCGCCAGCGCGTGGAGGATAGCGAACACGACCACCACGACTGTCCCGGTGGCCGCGAACATGCTGTTCAAGAAGGATGAAACCACCGGAGTCTGTTCGGCAGCCACGCACGCCGCGGGGTTCTACGTGCCGCTGACCGCGGCCACCGCACCCGTCGTCGCCGCGCCCGGGGCACTGCAGATCGTCAAGTAGTCAGCTCGCGGTTCATCGGCCCCCTGACCACCGGCCGGAGGGCCGATGAACCGCGGCTAGACTTGGAAGGTCGGGCGGTGCGCCGCCCACGCCGCCTTAGCTCAGTCGGCCAGAGCGACGCACTCGTAATGCGTAGGTCGAGGGTTCGATTCCCTCAGGCGGCTC
>DAOMFH010000270.1:0-3569 GCA_035429705.1 Actinomycetota bacterium | reverse complement strand
GTCCGGACCGCGGTTGCGGACCTGCCCGAGCGGGCCATGGTGGTCATCCGTCAGGTCTCCCCGGACGGCCCGCGACATTGGGCCATCGACGCGGGAAGTGTGCGACTGCTGGTGGACGGGGGCGACCCGCAAGCATTGCTGGGGGCGGTCTTGGACCTGGACTCCCTGCCACCGAGTCGCACGGTGGAACTGGACGATCCCGACGCCGTACCGCGCCCCGGCGACGTCCTGGTCCGGGCCGGGCAACTGCTCGGGGTAGTGCGACACTCCGGCGACGGCAACCGTGGGGCGGCGATGGCCCCGCCGCCGGCACCTCCCGCGGCGGAAGCTGAACCCACGACCGGCGCTGAACCCCCGGCAGCTGAGCCCACGACCGGCGCTGAACCCCCGGCAGCTGAGCCGGCCACCGCCCGGTTCCGGGCCTTCCCCGCGCTGGAGTCCCCGGACCAGGTGCGCGAGTGCGAAAGGTTCACCCTCGTCGCGAAGTTCTCCAGCCAGCCCCCCGACCCCGATCCCGCTGCGCAGCCGATCATCGTCGCCGGCGCCCCGCCGCAGCTGACTTTCGTGGTGCAGGTGGGCGGGTTCGGATTCAGCTTCCCCGACGGCATCCGGCGCGAACTCACCGTCACGCGGGACTCGCCCGAGGGGCCCACCGCGGAGTTCACCGTCGTCGCCGGGGACGTCAAGGTGCGCGCCACCCGGACCCTGGAGGTCTCGTTCGAGTACGCCGGCGAGGTGTGCGGCATGGCCTGGCGCGACGTCGAGGTGATCGCGCTGCAGGAACCGGCGAGCCCCGAGCCGCCCCCGGCCTCGTCCGGCGGCACCGGTGTGGCAATGGGCGTGGACACCGCCCCCGGCCTGACCGTGACCATCCGCAGCGAACCCGGCGCGGCCCAGCTCGAGTGGCTGTTCCACCCCCGGCAAGACATCCCCCGGCCGTCCGAGCGGATCACCACCACGCTGGAGGCACCGTCGGCAGAAGCCTTCGCGGTGCAACTGATGGCCCAGTTGCCGGCGGCAAAGGACGCGGTGTCCCTGCCGCTGACCGTGCGCGGCATGGGCAAACTGATCAACCGGGTGATCCCCGACGAGTTCTGGGCGATGGTCGAGGCGACCTGGCAGGCCACCCCGGCCGGCGAAACACCGTCGCTGCTGCTGACCACCAGCGAGCCGTTCGTGCCGTGGGAACTGGCCTGGGTCGACGACGAGGTGATCGACCCGGCGCTGCTGCCGCAAGGGTTGAGCGAGGCGCCGCTGGGCAGCCTGTGGCGGGTGGGACGCTGGGTGCCGCCGGTGCGCAGGCGCCGCGGGCCGGACCGTCCGGCCGTGCCCCCGGCGGCCCGGGTGGAGGCCGACGCGGTCGCGGTGGTGATCGGGGACTACGCCGCCGACACGAAGATCCGCAGCCTGCCGCATGCGGTCGAAGAGGGCCGGGCCATCGCGGTGCGCTACCGGGGGCTGCCGCTGACCGTCAGCGAGGGTGACGTCGACCGGCTGATGAACGCCACCCTGGAGCGCGACGGCACCGGGTACGCACCCACGGTGGTGCACTTCGCCAGCCACGGCCAGGTCAGTCTCCAGCAGCCGCAGTACACCGGCATCCTGCTGTCCGGTGGGCGGCGGCTCGACCTGCTGACCGTGGAGGGCAGCCGGCTCGGCGAGTCGAGCGCCCCTTTCGTGTTCCTCAACGCCTGCCAGGTGGGCACGGCCGGCACCGTGCTGTCCACCTACGGCGGGCTGGCCGGGGCATTCCTGGGCACCGGCTGCCGCGGTTTCCTCGCGCCACTGTGGAATGTCGACGACGAGGTCGCCAAGTCGATAGCACTGGATTTCTACGAACTGACTCTCAACAAAGGAGTGCCGGTGGGTGAGGCGGTGCGCCAGATCCGGGCCGGCTTCGGCACCGGGCAGGCGGGCACGGCCACCCCGCTGGCCTACGTGTTCTACGGCCACCCGGACCTGCAGCTGAGCCGGCCCGGCCCAGCCACCCCAGCCAGCCCGGCGGCCCCAGCCACCCCGGCACAACCCGAACCAGGAGGTGGTCCCTGATGGCGGACCTCGACGGCAGCGGAATCCCGGTCGACCTCGGCGCCGGCGTCACCCTGGTGGCTCCCGGACTGCAGGGAACCGCCGAACTCGCCCCGGAACTGCTCGGCGGGCGCGCTGGTGAGGAACCCCCGGCCACCCCCGCGCTAGCCCAGGCGCTGGCGGCCGCTGGGCTGGAGCAAGTACACGGCGTACAGATCGCCGCCACGGAGGTCCCGGTGATCGGGGTGGACGTCCGGGGGCCGCTTGACGAGGGTCTCTTGCTGCTGCAAGTGCCCGACCTGGGCCCGGAATCCCCGCAGGTCGTGCTGCAGGTCGACGAGGCCGGCGTTGCCACCTGGCACTTCCCGCAGCAGGCACAAGCAGCCCCCGGAATGCTGGAGTTCAGCGTGCCCCGGGAGGTGGCCGCCGACCCGATCGAGGGCACGGCCGAACCCGGCGAGCGCGGGCTGGTCGGGGCGATCGGGCGCAAACTCCTGTCGGTGCTGGTGTTCCCCGCTGTCGAGCGCGGCGTGGGCGTACTGGCCCGGGTGCTGGCCGCGAAGTACGAGAAGGCCTCCCGGCCCTATCGGCTGCGCACGTTCGCGCCGGGGCAGACCCGCACCCCGGGCGCCGGCGACCTGGCCGCAGGCGGCTGGGACGGCATCGACGGGCGGGCGCTGCTGTTCGTGCACGGCACGTTCGCGACCAGCCACGGCACGTTCTCCGGACTGCCCGACGAGTTGATCGGGAGTCTGTGGCACGCCTACGACGGTCGGGTGCTGGCCTTCGACCACCCCAGCCTGTCGGTCACCCCGCAGGACAACGCCGCCGAGCTGATGGCCATGATCCCGCCGGAGCGCCGCCTGGAGGTGGACATCGTCTCGCACAGCCGCGGCGGGCTGGTGGCCCGGGCGATCGCCGACGCCGCCGCGGGGGCCGGCTCGCCGCTGCAGGTGCGCAGCACCGTGTTCGTGGCCTCCCCGAACGCCGGCACCCCCTTGGCCGACGACGCGCACATCAAGGCGTTCATCGACCGGATGACCACCATGCTCAACCTGGTTCCGGACGGTCCGCTGTCCCTGCCGGCCGACATCCTCGGCGGGGTGCTGGACGTGGTGAAGATCCTGGCCGTGGGCGCGGTGGAGGGCCTGCCGGGCCTGCGGGCGATGGACCCCACCGACCCGGGTCTGACGACCCTCGGCGGCGCGGCCCGGCCGGACATCGTGCGCTACGCCATCGACGTCGACTTCGAGCCGACCGGCAGCCTGCTGTCGCTGGTGCGGGCCAAGGACGTGGCGGTGGATCTGGTCTTCGGGCAGAAGGCCAACGATCTGGTCGTGCCGACCGACGGCGCGGCCGGCAGCGCCGACCTGCCGGGCTTCCCGGTGCCCGAGCCGAACCGGTTGGCTTTCGGCCGCAGCTCCACCGTGTGGCACTGTTCCTTCTTCTCCCAGCCCCAGACCGCCGAACACCTGAGACAGTGGTGTCACCCCTGACCGGTGAGGACGACCCATGGACCTGATGCCGCTGTACAAAGCCAC
>DAOMFH010000269.1:0-3576 GCA_035429705.1 Actinomycetota bacterium | reverse complement strand
CGGAGTGAGACTGGACCCGCCCTCCAGGGAAAGGAACGGTCATGAGTTCCACATTCAGCCTCCCCCAATGCCTCGCCACCCTCAGCCTGAGCGACCCCGACCGGTGCACCGTGGCGCCGAGCCCAGAACTCAGCGACAAGATCAAGCAGCAGGTGGCGAGCCTGTCCGAGTCCGACTTCATCCAGGAACTGGGTGCGTCCGTGCGGATCACGCTGCCCAGCCGGCCCGGCCTCAACGACGGTCTGGTCATACCCGGCAGTTACTTCCCGCTGGGCACTTCCGTGGACCGGGTCCGCAGCGCGGCCGCCGACCGGGCCCCACTGCAGGGGACCCTGCGGGTGATCGTCGTCCTGGTCGACTTCTCGGACAAGAAGATGTCGCAGACTCCCCAGCACTTCAAGGATCTCTTCTTCTCCACCGGGGTTCTCCCGCACGGCAGTGTGCGCGAGTACTACACCGAGGTCACCAACGGGCTGGTGACGCTCGACGGCGAGGTCGTCGGCCCCTACCGGATGCCCAAGAAACTGGCCGACTACGCCCACGGGGCCTCCGGGATGGGCAACACCGCGCCGAACGCCCGCACGATGGCCCTCGACGCCCTGCTGGCCGCCGACCCACAGGTCAACTTCGGGATGTACGACAACGACGGCAACGGCTTCGTGGACGCCTTCGTAGTCATCCACGCCGGCCAGGGTGCCGAGCAGACCGGTAGCGCGGGCGACATCTGGTCGCACAAGTGGGTCCTCCCCAGCGCCCAGTCGGTCGACGGCAAGCAGGTGTTCGCCTACCTGACCGTCCCCGAGGACTCCCGGATCGGCGTGTGCGCGCACGAACTGGGTCACCTGCTGTTCGGGCTGCCGGACTTGTACGACACCGACAACACCTCCGAGGGGATCGGCAACTGGTGCCTGATGGCCGGTGGCTCGTGGAACGGTGGCGGCGACGTCCCCGCGCACCCCTCGGCGTGGTGCAAGGCCCAGCAGGCCTGGGTGACGGTCCAGAACGTCACCGCCAACGGGACCGTGTCGATTCCCGACGTGAAGGACTCCCATACCGTTCTGCGCCTGTGGAAGTCCGGCGCTGCCGGTCAGGAGTACTTCCTGGTGGAGAACCGCCAGCGCGCCGGCTATGACCAGAACCTGCCCGGCGACGGGCTGCTCATCTGGCACATCGACGACGCGATCGCGAACAACACGAACGAATCCCACTACCGCGTCGCACTGATGCAGGCCGATGGGGCCCGCCACCTGGAGAACAATACGAACCGCGGCGATGGCGGCGACCCGTTCCCCGGATCCGCGAACAACCGCACCTTCAACGCATCGAGCAACCCCGGGTCGAAGTCCTACGGTTCTGTGGACACGTGCGTCTCGGTCACCTCGATCAGCGACTCCGCATCGGTGATGACCGCCTCGGTCACGGTCAGCTGCGGCAAGACACGGGCCAAGGACATCAAGGACTTCACGGACACCAAGCACCGTCTGAAGGACGTCAAGGACCAGCGCAAAGACGTCAAGGACGGCAAGGAGGTCAAGGAGGACCTCAAGGAGTACCGCGACAAGGGCCTGGGCGACAAGCGGCCGGAGAAGCCCGACATCGACAAGCGGGCCGGACTCGACAAGGGGTTCGACGACAAGTTCACGGACGGCAAGTTCGCCGACGGGAAGCTCGCGGACGGCCGGCCCGGGGGGCTGCCAGCCGCCGGGGAGCAGAGCCTGGCGGACCGGGTCTCGGCGCTGGAGGCCGCACTCTTCGGTCAGGCCGAAGCGTTCATCGGAAGTGAGTTGCGCCCGGATCTGTCGGACTCGGCCCTCTCCGCCGAAGCCGACCAGCCGACGGTGACCCCACTGGATGACAAGCGGGCGTTCGACGCCATGCCCCCGACCCCGTAGCGGATGTTCCTCATCCTCGCTGAACCCGCCGACCCGGTCGCGGGCGGCGTCGCCCGGCACCTGCCTGCGACCTCGACGGTGTGGCTCACGCCCGCCCAATTGGTGCGGGCCACCTGGACGCACAGCCTCGACGCGTCCGGTTGCTGGTTCCGGGTTCGGGTGGGAGCGCGGACGCTCGACTCCCGCGAAGTCACCGCCACCCTGAACCGTTTGCGATGGCTGCCGGTCGGCGGGTTCGGCAGCCGGGAGGACGGCCAGTACGCGGCGATGGAGTGGCAGGCCCTGGCGATCAGCGCTCTGGCCGCCCTGGGCGAGCCGGTCATCAACCGTCCCTGCCCACCGTCGCTGGCCGGACCGTCGTGGTCGGCCATCGAGTGGGTCCGGGCGGCGGGAAGGCTCGGGCTGCCCGTGCGGCGGGTCCGGGCCACAACCGATGGCAGGCGCCACCCCGGGCACGGAGACGATGCGGCCGGTTGGCGCGGATGGCTGGAGCAGGATCCGCAACCGGCTGAGGAACCCAGGCCGCACATTCCCGTCGGCGCGCGCCCGATCGTGTGGGTGGAGCCAGTCACGCGGGCCCGCTCCTGCTGGGTGGTTGGCGACGACCTGCTCGGAGATCACCTACCCGGCGATCCGGATGCAAGAGCACTCTCCCAGGCTGCGGCTTGCTCGTTGCTGCGGGTCGACATGGCCCAACGGCCGGACGGGAGCACGATGCTTACCGGAGCCGATCCGTTCCCCGACAGGGTTCCCGAGGAGGTTGCGGTCTCCTGCGCGGATGTTCTGCGGTCCTGGGGCTCAGCGTGATCCTGCTGTGGGGGATTCCGTCCGAGCCCCCGGTGCGACTCGCGGCCGAGGCGGCCCAGCGAAGGGGCACCCGTTACGCGGTGGTGAACCAGCGTCACGCCGCCGGGGATGACATCGTCTTCGATGCCGCCACAGGTTCCGGCCGTCTGTTCGTCGATGGGCACTGGATCGACCTGGCCGAAGTCAGCGGAGTGTACGTGCGGATCATGGATCCGCACCTGCTCCCCGAGGCCCGTACTGGCACCGTCGAACACCGCGATCGCAGTGCCGCCTTCCACGCGATGCTGCTGGCCTGGGCCGATCAGGCCGACTGCCGGGTCGCGAATCCGACCAACGCCATGGCCACGAACGGCTCGAAGCCGTATCAGGCCCAATTGATCGGCGCCGCCGGTTTCGAGACACCGGTCACACTCGTCACCAACGACGTGCGACAGGTGCTCAACTTCGAGCAGGAGCACGGGGAACTGGTCTACAAGAGCACCAGTTCGGTCCGTTCGATCGTCCGGCCCCTCGACGACGCCGCCCGCCGACGCCTGCCCCTGCTGGCACACCTGCCGGTGCAGTTCCAGCGCAGGGAGCGCGGCACTGATGTCCGCGTACATGTCGTCGGCGATCGCATCCTGGCCGCGCAGGCCGTCACCGAAGCCGTCGACTACCGGTACGCGTCCCGCGATGGCGAGCCCCTGGAGTTGCGGGCCACCGCGCTGCCCGAGGATGTCGCGGCCCGCTGCCGGCGACTGGCCCGACTGCTCGGCCTGCCCTTCTGCGGCGTGGACCTCATGCGACGCGCCGACGGCACCTGGGTGTGCTTCGAGGTCAACCCGTCACCGGGCTACTCCTGGTACGAGCAGCAGGCGGATCTGCCCATCTCCGATGC
>DAOMFH010000268.1:0-3579 GCA_035429705.1 Actinomycetota bacterium | reverse complement strand
AGACCGCCAAGACCCGCAAGGGCCGCGGCGAGGCGTCCAAGGGCAAGACCGCCGGGCGCGGGACCAAGGGTGCGCACGCGCGCGGCCAGGTGTCGGCCTCGTTCGAGGGCGGCCAGACCCCGCTGCACATGCGGCTGCCGAAACTGCGCGGGTTCAAGAGCCCGAACAAGGTGACCTACCAGGTGGTCAACCTCGCACAGATCCAGGCCCTGTTCCCGGACGGTGGCGAGGTGACCGCGGCCGAACTGGTCGCACGCGGCGCGGTGCGCAAGAACCAGCCGGTCAAGGTGCTGGGCAACGGGGAGATCTCCGTGGCCGTCCAGGTCAGCGTGGACGCGGCCTCCGCGACTGCGAAGAGCAAGATCGAGGCGGCCGGCGGTTCGGTCACGACGGCGTGACCGCCAGCTGACCGATAGGCGTCAGCCGAACGGGGGCCGGTTCTCGCTGACGAGCGGGGCTCTGGCCAACGTCTTGCACCGCAGGGCCACGGAAGTCCGCCCCCACCGCGCTGCCTTGCTACGCTCAGGCCCAGAGACCAAACCCCAGTTGTTGCGCGCCGCCGGTGCGTGAGGAGGATCCTTGCTATCGCAATTCGCAGCGGCGTTCCGCACCCCGGATCTGCGCACCAAGATCCTGTTCACGCTCGGGCTGATCGCCATCTACCGGGTCGGGGCCATCATCCCCACGCCGGGTGTGGACTACTCGGCGATCCGGACCTGCCTGACGCTGGTCGAGGGCAACTCGCTCTACGGCATGATCAACCTGTTCAGCGGCGGGGCGCTGCTGCAGTTGAGCGTCTTCGCACTGGGCATCATGCCCTACATCACCGCGAGCATCATCATCCAGTTGCTGACCGTGGTCATCCCGCGACTGGAAGCACTGCGCAAGGAGGGCCAGGCCGGCCAGGCGAAGACCACCCAGTACACCCGGTACCTGACCATCGGGCTGTCCATCCTGCAGGCGACCGCGTTCATCTCGCTGGCCCGTTCGCCGGGGCAACTGTTCCAGGGTTGTGACGAGAACCTGATCCCCAACCAGTCGATCCCGCTGATCATCACCATGATCATCGTGATGACCGCGGGTGCGGCGGTGCTCATGTGGTTCGGTGAACTGATCACCGACCGGGGTGTCGGCAACGGCATGTCGCTGCTGATCTTCGTGTCGATCATCTCCGGCATGCCCGGTCAGTTCATCTCGATCTACCAGACCAGGGGGCCGTTCGCCCTGCTGCTCACCCTGGGGATCGGGATCGTGATCATCGCGGCGGTGGTATTCGTGGAGCAGGCCCAGCGGCGCATCCCGGTCCAATACGCGAAGAAGATGGTCGGATCCCGGCTGATGGGCGGGGCGTCCACCTACATCCCGCTGAAGGTCAACATGGCCGGCGTCATCCCGATCATCTTCGCGGCGTCCTTGATGTACATCCCGCAGTTGCTCGCCACGGTGAGTGGGAACTCGAACTCGTCCTGGGGCATCTGGATCCAGCGCCATCTCACCAAGGGGACCGAACCGCTCTACATCCTCCTGTACGTGGCGCTGATCATCTTCTTCTGCTACTTCTACGTCTCGATCACGTTCAACCCGGTAGAGGTCAGCGACAACATGAAGAAGTACGGCGGCTTCATCCCCGGAATCCGGGCCGGCAAGCCGACCGAGCAGTACCTCTCCTACGTCCTGAGCCGGCTGACCTTCCCCGGTTCCATCTATCTGGCGATCGTGGCGGTGGTACCGCTGTACGCGTTCGGGGCGCTCGGGGTCGGGCAGAGTTTCATCTTCGGCGGCACCTCGCTGCTGATCATGGTGGGCGTCGGCCTGGACACGGTCAAGCAGATCGAGGCACAACTGCAGCAGCGCAGCTACGAAGGGTTCTTGAGATGACGCGAATCGTTCTGATGGGTCCGCCGGGAGCGGGCAAGGGCACGCAGGCGGTCAAGGTCGCTGAACGACTGGGGGTGCCGCACATCTCGACCGGTGCCATCTTCCGCGCGAACATGGCCGCGGGCACCGAACTCGGCAGCGCAGCCGAGCGCTACATGCAGGCCGGTGAGTACGTCCCCGACAAACTGACCAACGCCATGGTGACCGAACGGCTGTCGCAGCCGGACGCGGCCGGCGGGTTCATCCTTGACGGCTACCCGCGCACTGTCGCGCAGGTCTCGGAACTCGACCGGATCCTCTCCGGACTCGGGACGCGACTGGACCGTGTCGTCGAGATCACCGCCGATGTCGAGGAACTGGTCGGAAGGCTGCTGAACCGGGCGCTCGAACAGGGCCGGGCCGACGACACCGAGGAGGTCATCCGCCGGCGCATGGCCGTGTACGCGCAGCAGACCGAGCCGCTGGTGCGCATCTACGAGGGACGCGGCATGCTGGTGCAGGTGGACGGCATGGGTTCCATGGAGGAAGTCACCGACCGAGTGCTGGCCGCCCTGGAGTCCTGAGTGTTCCGACGCCGTCCCGCCGTCCAGATCAAGACCGACGAACAGATCGGTCTGATGCGCGAGGCCGGCCTGGTGGTGGCAGACGCACTCGAGGCGGTGGCTGCGGCCGTCGCCCCGGGGGTCACCGGCCGGCAGCTGGACGCCATCGCCGAGGACGTCATCCGGTCCGCGGGGGCCGTGCCGTCGTTCCTCGGTTACCACGGTTTCCCAGCGAGCATCTGCGTGAGTGTGGACAACGCCATCGTCCACGGCATCCCCAACAACACACCGCTGCACGAGGGTGCGCTGCTGAGCGTCGATTGCGGTGCGGTCCTGGCCGGCTGGCACGGCGACGCGGCGGTGAGCGTGCCGGTGGGGGAGATCGGGCAGGGCGCCCAGGACCTGTCGGAGGTGACCCGCTCGGCCCTGTGGCACGGTGTTGCGCACGCCCGGCCCGGTGGCCGGCTCAGCGACATCGGCGCGGCGGTGGAGCGCACCGTGCGCGCGGCGGCACACGACTACGGAATCGTGCGCGAGTACGTGGGCCACGGCATCGGTTCCCAGATGCACATGCCGCCGGACGTGCCCAACGTGGGTCCAGCCGGCCGCGGGATCGACCTCGTGCCCGGGGTGGTGCTGGCCGTCGAGCCGATGGTCACCCTCGGGGCGCCCGACAACGTCACGCTGCCCGACGGCTGGACCGTGGTGACCATGGACGGTTCGCTGGCCGCGCACTGGGAGCACACCGTGGCGGTCACCTCCACCGGTCCCTGGGTGCTCACGGCCCGCGACGGCGGCCGGGCCGAACTGGGCCTGCTCGGTGTGCAGGTGTCGCGGATGGCCGGCTGACGCCGTCCGGCGACCGCGTCCGACCCCCCTGGCATCGCAGTCGCAGCATGTCCTACACTCGAACGGAGGGCGCAAAGCCCTCTCGCCGTGGCACGACATGCCGCACAAACCGCACACAACCGGAGGACTGGGTTCCGCATGGCGAAGAAGGACGATGCGATCGAGCTGGAAGGCACGATCATCGAGTCGCTTCCCAATGCGATGTTCCGGGTCGAGTTGGACAACGGCCACAAGGTCCTGGCCCACATCTCCGGCAAGATGCGGATGCACTACATCCGGATCCTTCCGGATGACCGAGTGGTCGTGGAGC
>DAOMFH010000267.1:1364-3583 GCA_035429705.1 Actinomycetota bacterium | reverse complement strand
CGCGACAGTGCGATCTGCCAGACCGGGAGCGCGGCGAAGGCCGTCAGCCCAAGCGCCACCCCGACCCCGCCGATCAGGTACTGGGCCATCGAGGCGCGAGGCGTCAGCGCCGCGACCCCGACCAGCGGCAGGCTGACCAGCGCGGCCGTCCCAGTCACCTCGGCGACCCGGCTGAGCCGCCGGGGCAGTCTGCGGGTCAGGGCCCCCCACCGGCCGGTGCTGCGCAGCCAGGCGAACTGCGCGACGATCACCGGGATCGCCACCACGGCCTGGACCTGGAACGGGATGAGGCCGGTCACCAGCAGGGCGGATGCCCCGGCCATGAGGCAGTTGCCGGCGATCAGGGCGCCGGTCAGCAGTGGTAGACGTCCAGGCCGGCCGAGCAGGTCGCGCACCCCGGTGGCCATCGGGATCATCGCGAGAACGGACACCGCCCCGACAACGTCGTTCGCGGGTCCCGTCCAGTCGTAGGCATGGTTGCCTGGCAGGGCCACCGTCCATAGTGCGAGCAACAACCCGTTCGCGGTGCAACCGGTCACCCCGGCGACCAGGGCCCACCTGTCGATGCGGCTGCGAACGTCGTCGAGTGCCTGGGCATCCGGTTCGGTGAGGGTGATCGCATCGGACATGGTGGTGCCTTTCACTCGGGGGCGTTGGCGTGTTCCCCGCGGATGACGAACGGCGTGATCACGCCTTCGTACATCAGGTGCGCGGTCAGACCTTGGGCGGCGTGCGGGAGGTTGTGGCAGTGGTCCATCCAGATCCCCGGGTTGTCCGCGAGGAAGGCGACCTCGTAGGTCTGCCCGTCCTCGACGTTCAGGGAGTCGACCCACCAGGGGCTGCCGTCCGAGGCGACGCCGTCGCGTGAGAGCACCAGCATGTGGTGGCCGTGCAGGTGCATCGGATGCACCTGGCCGCTGGAGTTGGTGATGGTGAAGCGGCCCACCTCGCCAGTGCGGATCATGAACATCGGGATGTCCGGGTACATGTGTCCGTTCACGGTCCACCACAGCCCCGGCTTCCCGTTCAGCAGGCCCGGGCGCCGGCCGATGTCGTACCGGTACTGCCGGTCCGGGCTGTACGGGTCGAAGCCCACCTGCTCGGGCGCCGGCCGGCCGTAGTGCAGGAAGTCGACAGCCTGCTGCGGGGTGCGGACTTCCGGGGCGCTTGCCTCCCCGAGGGTCAGCGAGGCGCCCGCGACCTGCACCCGCACGGCCCCCGTCCGAGGCACGCGGATCTGCAGATCGGCACGGCCCCCGGCGGTGATCACGACCGACTGGTCCTGCACGAGCGCCGGTTCGTTCAGATCGCGGCCATCGACCGCCACCACGCGGAACCGGGCGCCGGCCACCCACACCGGGGCGGGTCCCGGGTCTGTGTTGATGACCCTGACCCGGACCATGTCGCCCGGTTGGGCGGGGACACGACTGTCGCCGGCACGCCCGTTGATTGTGCGGACCCCGTCGTAGGTGTGCAGGACCGTGACCACATCGGAGGCGTTGTCTTCGCTGGCCGGCTTCACCACTAGCGCGCCCAGCAGGCCGCCGAGTACCTGCGCGTGCGAGACCTGATGGGAGTGGTACCAGTAGGTGCCGGTGTCCTGCGCGACGAACCGGTATGTGAAGTCCCCCCCGGGCGGGATGGCGTCCTGTGTGACCCCGGCCACCCCGTCGGCGGAGTTGGGCACGTCGACCCCGTGCCAGTGCAGGGTCATGCCGTCGGTCACGTTCTGGTTGTGGACCCGGACCTCGACGAGTTGCCCGACCACCGCCTCGAGGGTGGGGCCCGGGGTCGTGCCGTTCAGGGCGAAGCCTTCGATCCGGCGCCCGTCGGCCAGTTCCACCGGCCCCTGGGACGCCGTCAGATCGTAGACGACGTCGGCCACACGTCCCTCATCCACGACCAGGCCGGTGACGCTTACCGAGGGCTGGCCGTGATGCGCGGCCATGGGTGCCCCGCCGGTGTCGACTTCGCCCATCGACATCACGCTGTAGGCGGGGGGCAGTCGACTGGTCACCCAGTACCCGGCCAGGACCGCGACGACGACCAGGGCGACCGCGAAGGGCAGCACCTTTCGCCACGAGGGGATCCGGCCGGGGGTGTCCGCAGCGGGTTCCTCGACATCGGGAGTCCCGGTGGCCGTGGTCATGGTCGAGTTACACCGGCATCGTCTGCGCGGATGCCGGCTCCACCGCTGGGTGCCGCTGGCGGGCCAGCCG
>DAOMFH010000267.1:0-1264 GCA_035429705.1 Actinomycetota bacterium | reverse complement strand
GACCGCCGAAACCACGTTGCGCACGGTCTTGGGGCTGATCTGCAGCAGCCGCGCGATCGAGGCGTTGTCGCGGCCTTTCGTCATCAGCGTCAGCACCTCACGCTCGCGCGGAGTGAGGTGGGACAGCGGCCCGTGCTTGCGCTGGAGTGTGGTGAACCAGTCGGACATCCGCTCACCCAGTGCGGCGGAGAGCATGACTCCGCCGTCGGCCACGGTCCGTACGGCGCGCAGCACGTTGTCGGGGTCTGCCGATTTCACGAGGTAGCCACGGGCTCCGGCCTTGATCGCCTCGAACACCGCGTCGTCGTCGCCGTACATCGTCAGGACCAGCACGGCTGTGCCGGGAGTCCTGGCCGAGATCTCCCGCAGTGCGGAGATCCCGTCCAGTTCCGGCATGTCCAGGTCGAGGACGAGCAGGTCCGGTTCGAGCGAGTCCACCAGGGCGATCGCCTCATGCCCGTTGCTCGCCCGTCCGACCACCGCGAGGCCTTCCTCGGTATCGATCAGGCCGGCCAAACCCTCCCGGTAGACGGGATGATCGTCGGCGATCACCACCCGGACGGGCTGGACGGACTCCTGAGATCTCACGCGCGACCCCCGATCGGGATCTCCGCGCACACGACGGTGCCGCGTGATGCGTTGGAGACGGTGCACCAGCCGCCCAGTTCGGCCGCGCGTTCCTGCATGGCCAGGATTCCTACGCCCTTGACGAGGTGCGTCGGTAGGCCGCGGCCGTCGTCGACAACGGTCAGGCGAACGCATCCGGGTGAGTTCGACAGGCGCACGGTGCACGAGTCGGCACGGGCATGCCGTGATGCGTTGGACACCGCCCCGACGGTGATGCGGTACAGCGCGGCCTCTACGGCGGCCGACAGCGGCGCGTCCGCCTCAGCCAGATCGGTCACGAAGGACACGGCCGGGTCCTCGACAGATTGTGTGTACAGCCGCAGTGCCCCCTCGAGGCCACACTCGTCCAATGCGGGCGGGCGCAGGTCGTAGGACAGTCGGCGCAGAACCTCGGAGGCCGCGGACGCATCCGCGGAGATGCTGGCCAGGGCGTGGTCCACGTCGGCGGACCCGGCGACCACGCGTCGTACTGTCTCCGCGCGAAGTGACAGGGACGCCATCGTCGGACCGACCTCGTCGTGCAACGTCCGCCGCAGGACCCGGCGCTCCTCCTCCCGGGCGACGACGATCCGTTCACGTGATTGCTGCAACTGCAGGATCAGGCCCTTCTCGTGCAGGCCGGCCCCGATCTGCCGAG
>DAOMFH010000266.1:0-3591 GCA_035429705.1 Actinomycetota bacterium | reverse complement strand
TCCCGGCGGTCGGGGCGATGGCATTGGCCGTGGTCAGGCTGGACTCCGGCACGGTGAGCGGGACCGCCGCGGACAGTCCGGCCAGGATGAAGCGGTTGATGCCGATCGCGGCCAGCACGCTGACACCCAGACCCACCCCGGAGTCGCCGGATGCGGTGAAGTGGATGACTGGAATCATGCTGGCGGCCCGGGCCAGGTTGCCCCAGAACAGCACCCGCTGCCGGCGCCAGCGGTCCAGCAGCACGCCGGTGAAGGGCCCGATGAACGAGTAGGGCAGTGCCAGGATCGCGAACGCCGCGGCAATGGCGGCCGCGTTCGCCTGGCGTTCGGGGGAGAACAGCACGAAGGTGGCCAGTGCCGCCTGCAGCATCCCGTCGCCGGCCTGACCAGTCAGCCGGATGGCCAGCAGTCTCCGGTAGAGGGGTGACCCGAGCGCGGCCTTCAACGGGTGGGTCACCCGGGCAAGGCTAGCGGGGATGCGCCCGATCCGGCGGATGGCTCACGCGCGGGGCATCTCGCGGATCTCGGCGGTCTGGGCGACCTGGGCATGCTCGGGGTGGTCGTGGGTGATGTGGTCCTTGACCTCGTTGTGCAGGCGGAAGAGCAACCGGCAGTACGGGCAGGCGTGGGTTGCGGATTGCGACATACTCCGATCCTCGTCCCCGCCGGGAAGGGCGGCGCAGGGGGGTCCGGGCAGGACGAAGGCCCGCCCCCGGGTCTCGGGGACGGGCCTCGGTCTCAGCTGTCTCAGCGCTCCACGGTGCCCTCGATGAAGGCCTCCACAGCCTCGCGGGCCTCGTCGTCGGTGTACTGCACCGGCGGCGACTTCATGAAGTAGCTGGACGCGGACAGGATCGGTCCACCGATGCCCCGGTCCTTGGCGATCTTCGCCGCGCGGATGGCGTCGATGATGATGCCGGCGCTGTTGGGGGAGTCCCACACCTCGAGCTTGTACTCCAGGCTCAGCGGCACGTCACCGAAGTTGCGGCCCTCGAGGCGGACGAACGCCCACTTGCGGTCGTCGAGCCACGCGACGTAGTCCGACGGGCCGATGTGCACGTTGCGGGGCGCGATCTCGTCGCGGAGCTGCGAGGTGACCGACTGGGTCTTGGAGATCTTCTTGGACTCCAGGCGCTCGCGCTCGAGCATGTTCATGAAGTCCATGTTCCCGCCGACGTTGAGCTGGTAGGTGCGGTCCACGGTCACGCCGCGGTCCTCGAACAGCTTGGCCAGCACCCGGTGGGTGATGGTGGCGCCCACCTGCGACTTGATGTCGTCGCCGACGATCGGCACGCCGGCGTCCTCGAACTTCTTGGCCCACTCGGGGGTCCCGGCGATGAACACCGGCAGGGCGTTAACGAAGGCCACACCGGCGTCGATGGCGCACTGGGCGTAGAACTTGGCGGCCTGCTCGGAGCCCACCGGCAGGTAGCACACCAGCACATCGGCCTTGGTCGCCTTGAGGGTGGCCACCACGTCCACCGGCTCCTCGTCGGACTCGGTGATCATCTCCCGGTAGTACTTGCCCAGGCCGTCGAGGGTGGTGCCCCGCTGCACACCGATCCCGGTCGGGGGCACGTCGCAGATCTTGATGGTGTTGTTCTCGCTGGCGCTGATCGCGTGAGCGAGGTCCTGGCCGACCTTCTTGGCATCGACGTCGAACGCCGCGACCCACTCGATGTCGGACACGTGGTACGGCCCGAACTTCACATGCATCAGCCCCGGCACCTTGCTGTCCGGATCGGCGTTCTTGTAGTACTCGACGCCTTGCACCAGCGAGGCGGCACAGTTACCGACACCGACGATGGCGACACGAATGGACATTCGTTCTCCTTACTTACTCGCCGGCTCGTCGCCGGTCGACGTTGGATTGACGGCGGAACCGTCGATTTCTTGATCAATCAATTGGGAAAGCCAGTCCACTTCCCGCTCGACGCTGTCCAGACCGTGCTGCTGCAGGGTCAGGGTCCACTCGTCGAGGCGTTCGCGGCGTTTGGCCAGGTTGTTGCGCAGGGTCGCCAACCGCTCCTCGAGCCGGTTGCGGCGGCCCAGCAGGATCCGCAGACGGATGTCGCGGTCAGTGCGGCCGAAGAAGGCGAGGTGCACGCCGAACAGGTCGTCCTCGTAGGCTTCGGGTCCGGCGTCGGCCAGCCACGCCTGGAACCTGTCCTTGCCCTCCGGGGTCAGGGCGTAAACGATGCGGGCGCGCCGCCCGGACAGTGCGGGGGCGCCGGCATCGGCCGGGCCCTCCTCGGCGATGAGTCCGGCGGCCAGCATGTCCTTCAGGCACGGGTAGAGGGAACCGTATGAGATGGCCCGGAACGTGCCCAGCACGCTGTTGAGGCGTTTGCGCAGTTCGTAACCGTGTAGCGGGCCATCGTGGAGCAGTCCGAGCACGGCGAATCGGAGGACCTGTGAACGCTTGACAGCAGCCACGGCGACTCCAACTCGTTGGATCACTAAGATGTATCGAAGCGATATATTCGATCGACAAACCAACACTAGATGGACTTCGTGCGAATGGCAAGCGGCCGCGGTTGTGTCGCAGCGCTCAGCGTGGTGAGGTTGCTTACAGGACTGTGAATGGGGGGTCTTCAGCGCCTACCCTTGGATGGTGGCGCAGATGCGGACACAGGGAACTGTGCGTGGCAGCAAGGTGCTCGGGGCACCCGGCAAGACCGCGCGCCCGCGCCCCGAACTGGCCGAACCCGAGGACGTCCGCGACCCCCGGGAACCCCGGCGGGTGGTGGACTACTCGCTGCAACGCCGCCAGGCGCTGGGCGCGCTGGTGCTGACCGCGACCGGGGCTAGCGAGCACCTGGACCCACATCCGGATCTTCTGCGGGCGGCCAAGCACCATGGCCAGGAACTGGCCGAGGCCTGCCCGTGGTGCCATGCCTCGCACATGGTCCTGCTGCGCTACACGTGGGGGGACGAACTGGGAGACTTCGCCGGCCGACAGCACTCGGCCGCCGAGATCGACGAGATGGCCGGCGAGCAGGGCCAGTTCCGGGTCGACGAGGTCGAGGTGTGCCCGGCCTGTCACTGGCACTTCCGCCGCCGCAGTTACGTCCTCGGGGACGGGGTCCCGCGGCCGGCCCGGCGCTCGCGCAAGGGCGACACCTGGTAGGCGGCACCGAACGCCACGGCGGCGCGTCGGACACTGGGAATAAGCAACAAGGAAACAGAGGGATACACGCATGGCAAGAAAGGCCTCCGCGAAGCAGAAGCGGCGGTGGATCGACTACCCGCGGGCGCAGAAGTCCGGTCTGCGCCGGTGGCTGCCGTCCTGGCGGTTGATCCTGGGCTCGGTGACGGCCCTGATCGTGCTGACGTTCATCGGGCTGGGCATCGCGGTGGCCATGATCCAGGTGCCGAAGCCCAATGACATCGCGGTGGCGCAGACCACCCGGATCTACTACGACGACGGAAAGACGGAGATCGGCCGGATCGGGGAGGCCAACCGGACCAGCGTGACCCTCGACCGGATCTCCCCGCAGATGCAGGCCGCGATGCTGGCCGCGGAGGACCGCGGGTACTACAGCCACGGCGGCTTCGACCCCAAGGGGCTGGCCCGGGCGGTCTGGAACA
>DAOMFH010000265.1:119-3619 GCA_035429705.1 Actinomycetota bacterium | reverse complement strand
CCGCACTCCTCGAAGGTCTCCCGGATGGCGGCCACCAGCCAGGGGTCACCATGCCGGGCGTCGTCCTCGTCGAGGGCGCCACCGGGAAAGACGTACATACCCTTGGCGAAGCCGAGGTGCGCGGATCGCTGCAGCAGCGCCACCTCTACCCCGTCGGCTCCATCACGCATGAGCACCAAGGTGGCGGCCGCCCGCGGTTGCGGTGCGTCCCATTCCCCGCCGTAGACCAGCGCCCGGGCCCGTTCGAGCAGTTCCGCCGGCACGCGAATCACAGAATCTCCGCGATGACCTCGACCTCGACGGGTGCGTTGAGGGGCAGTTGGGCCACCCCGACCGCGGACCGGGCGTGAACCCCGTTCTCGCCGAGTACCTCTCCGATGAGTTCCGAAGCCCCGTTGATCACCTGTGGCTGGGAGGTGAAACCGGCGGCACTCGCGACGAAACCCACCACCTTCACGATCCGCACCCGCTCGAGCCCGCCGGCCTGAGCCGACACCGCGGCCAGGGCGTTGAGCGCGCACTGCCGGGCGCAGGCGGTCGCGTCCTCGGTGGTGACGTCGGCGCCCACGAGGCCGGTGTGCAGCAACTGCCCGGCGGCGAAGGGCAGTTGGCCGGACGTGTAGATGTACTGACCGGTGCGCACCGCCGGCACGTATGCGGCGACCGGAGCCGGCACCTCGGGCAGGGTGATCCCGAGTTCGGCCAGCCGCGCGGCGACGCTCATGCCTTGGCCCGCTTGAAGTACGCGACCAGGTTCTCCGGGGTCGGTCCGGGTACCACCTGGATGAGTTCCCAGCCATCGGCACCGAAGTTGTCGAGGATGGCCTTGGTGTTGTGTATCAGCAGAGGGGCGGTCAGGTACTCCCACGTTGTCATGGCACGACCCTAGGCCACCGGATGTGAGCGCGCACTCCCCTCACCGGTCGAATGCAGGCGCCTGACGCAGCGCCCCTAATCTGGGAAGGTGAGCAGACGTGCGCCCAACTGGTCGCGCGTGCGGTTGCACGTCGTGTCCGGCAAGGGGGGCACCGGCAAGACGACCGTCGCGGCGGCCCTGGCCCTGGCCCTGGCCCGAGGCGGCAAGCGTGTGCTGCTGCTCGAGGTGGAGGCCCGCCAAGGCATCGCCCAGATCTTCGACACCGCCCCCCTGCCCTACCAGGAAACGAAGATCGCCGTGGCCGAGGACGGCGGCATCATCTACGCCCTGCCGGTGGACCCGGAAGCCGCCCTGCTCGAGTACCTCGAGATGTTCTACGGGATCAAGCGCGGCGGCTATGCATTGCGCAGGCTGGGCGCGATCGACTTCGCCACCACGATCGCACCCGGGCTGCGCGACGTCCTGCTGACCGGCAAGGCCTCCGAGGCGGTCAAGCGCGGGGAACGGGAGGGCCGGCCGGCGTATGACGCGGTGGTCCTCGACGCGCCGCCGACCGGCCGGATCACCAGGTTCCTCAACGTGAACACCGAGATCGCCGGGCTGGCCAAAGTGGGGCCGATCCGGTCACAGGCGGACTCGGTGATGGGCGTGATCCGGTCGGCGCGGACCGCGGTGCATCTGGTCACCCTGCTGGAGGAGATGCCGGTGCAGGAGACGCTGGACGGCATCGCGGACCTGCATGCAGCCGGCCTGCCGCTGGGTGCGGTAATCATCAACCAGGCCCGGCCCCCGGAACTCGACGAGTCCCAGCTGGCCCTGGCAGCTTCCCGGGAACTGCCCGAAGCCGACCTGCGCACCGGGCTGGAGGCGGCCGCGATCACCCCCAGCGCCGCGATCATCACCGCATTGATGGACGAGGCGGCCGACCACGCCGCCCGGGTCGCGCTACAGAACAGTGAGCGGCAACGACTCGTCGAGGCCGGCCAGCCACTGCTGGAACTGCCCCTGCTACCTGGGGGAATCGACATGGCCGCGCTGTACACACTCGCGGGTCGACTGCACGACCAGGGACTGCCCGCATGACCACGACCCCACGCCTGGACACCGACGGCCTGCTCGACGACCGCGACGTGAAGGTGATCGTCTGCTGCGGTTCCGGGGGGGTCGGAAAGACGACGACGGCGGCCGCTCTCGCCCTGCGGGCGGCGCAGCGCGGGCGTAACGTCTGCGTACTGACCATCGACCCGGCCCGGCGCCTGGCCCAGTCCATGGGGCTGACCGAGCTGGACAACACCCCCCGTCCGGTACCCGGGGTGACGGGTGGCTCGCTGAGCGCGATGATGCTCGACATGAAGCGGACCTTCGACGAGATCGTCGAGGCACACGCAGACCCGGATCGTGCGCAGGCGATCCTCGAGAACCCCTTCTACCAGGCCTTGTCGAGTTCGTTCGCCGGGACCCAGGAGTACATGGCCATGGAGAAGCTCGGCCAGTTGCGCCAGCCCTCGGCCACCGGCGAACAGTGGGATCTGATCGTCGTCGACACCCCGCCGTCCCGCTCGGCCCTGGACTTCCTCGACGCACCCAAGCGCCTCGGATCCTTCCTGGACGGCCGGCTCATCCGCGTGCTGGCGGCGCCGGCGCGAGGCGCGGGACGGTTCTCCGCTCGGGTTATCGGGGCGTCCCTCGGTCTGTTCACGGGCGCCATGGCCAAGATCCTGGGGGCCCAGGTGCTGCGCGACGTGCAGTTGTTCGTGACCAGCTTCGACGCCCTCTTCGGCGGGTTCCGCGAGCGCGCCGAACAGACCTACGCACAGTTGCAGGCACCCGACACCCGCTTCCTGGTCGTCGCAGCCCCCGAGTCCGATGCCCTGCGGGAGGCCTCCTACTTCGTCCAGCGTCTCGAGGAGGAGCGGATGCCGCTGGCCGGGCTGGTGCTCAACCGGGTGCAGGAGGTCCGGTTGCCGGAGTTGACCGTCGCGACGGCCCGGGCCGGTGCCGAGCGGGTCGACGACGAGCACCCCCTGGTCGCCGGACTGCTGCGATTGCACGCCGATCGCATGGAGACCGCCGCCCGGCAGGCACACCTGGCGGGCTCCTTCACCGGCGCCCATCCCCGGGTGCCCGTCGCGGAGGTCATCGCCCTGGCCGACGACGTGCACGACCTGGCCGGACTGCGCACCGTCGGCGAGCTGATGGCCCGCAAGTAGGCCCGAGGTAATTCGGTTCTTCGAACTTGACGGGGCAGTCCGGGCCACTCGGAGCGCGCCTTCACGAGGTTTGGCGGAGGGCTGAGTTGTCGGGTAGTGAACTTGGCGACCCTGCAGTTGCTGTGGCCGCTGAGGACCCGGGTGCTGTGGCCGCTGATGACCTGGGTGCGCTCCCGCGACGGCAGCGCTGTGCATCCGTTAGCGAACGCTGCACCCGTGAGCGAACGCTGCACCCGTTAGCGAACGCTGCACCCGTTAGCGAACATCGGCCGGATTCTTGCTAACGGATGTTGCGATTGCTCACGGATGTTGCGATTGCTCACGGATGTTGCGACTGCTCACCGATGTTGCGACTGCCCACCGATGTTGCGACTGCCCACCGATGTTGCGACTGCCCACCGATGTTGCGACTG